>DASXIG010000319.1:0-2503 GCA_036498105.1 Xanthobacteraceae bacterium
AAAGCCGGTAAAAATCTCGTCGAAAATTAATAACAAGCCGTGCTGGTCGGCCGCCGTTCGCAAATGCTGCAGCACTTGGGGCTGGTGAAACAACATGCCGCCCGCGCCTTGCACAAGTGGCTCGACGATAATGCCCGCGAGTTCGTGCGCATGACGCTCCAGCAGAGCATCGAAGGTTTGCGTGGAAGGCGCATCGAGGGGCAGCTCCGCGATGATTTGTTGCGGCAAGACCTTGGCGAAGAGGCTGTGCATTCCTTCCTCGGGGTCGCAGACCGACATCGCGGCAAACGTATCGCCGTGATAGCCGCCCTTGAACGCAAGAAAGCGGTTACGCTGCGCAACGCCTTTATTGAGCCAGAACTGCACCGCCATCTTCATCGCGACTTCGACCGCGACCGAGCCGCTGTCGCAGAAAAAAACCCGGTCGAGTCCCGCAGGTGATAACTCCGTGAGCCGCCGCGCCAGATCGAGTGCGGGCTCATGCGCGAGACCGCCGAACATAATGTGCGGCATCCGGCCGAGCTGCTCTAAGACCGCCGCGCGAATATGCGGGTGGTTGTATCCATGGCAGGCGGTCCACCAGCTCGCGATCCCGTCGATGAGCTCGCGGCCGTCGTTGAGAAAAATGCGGCTCCCTTGCGTGCGCGCGACAGGCAGCGGGTCCGCCGCCGTCTTCATCTGCGTGTAAGGCAGCCAAATATGACCAATGCCGCGCGCAAACCAGTCCGGCGGTGCGCTGCTCACTTGTTGCCTCCAATTATCCATGGCGCCGCGTCCGCCGCTGTCGGGTCGGGGCTACCCAAACCCCGCGCGGCCACTTATGTTGCGAGCGTTTCCCCCGCCGCGACTTGGACAGATCATGGCCACCCATAGCACGCCGCATTACCACAACCAGCCGGGCATTCCGCTAGTGCGGGTCGGCGCCAAGGAATTCATGTGCGTCGGCGCATTGCCGCCCTTCGACCACCCACATATTTTCATCGACATGGGCGACGACAATGACTCGATCTGTCCCTATTGCTCGACGCATTATGTTTATGACGCGCGTCTCGATGGAGGGTGCGAACCGCCGGAATGCGCTTTCGAGCCCCGTCTCGATTCTGAACATTCTGAATCCGGGGCAAAGCCAGCGATTGAACGCGCCTGAGCCGCCGCGATGAACCCGCTGCATGCGGTGATCGCCGGAGCCGGGATCGGCGGGCTTTGCACTTCATTATGCCTGGCGCGGGGCGGCTGGCAGGTCAGCCTCTACGAAAAAGCGAAAGTTCTCGAAGAGACGGGGGCAGGCCTCCAGCTCTCGCCGAACGCCAGCGCGATTCTGGGAAGGCTCGGCGTGATCGAGCGCCTGACGCGCTTCGCTCTTCGCCCGAAAGCGATTAGAATCCGCCGCGCGCGGGATGGCGCGACCCTTGCGGTGATGCCGCTCGACGACGCAGAGCGGCGCTGGGGCGCGCCCTATCTTCTCGTGCACCGCGCCGATCTCCAGCGCGCGTTGCTGGAAGCCATCGCGCGAGAATCCAGCATAAGACTTCAAACTGGAGCCGCTGTCGCGGGCTTTGCTTCCGGCGAAAACTCCGTCGCAATTGCCATCGAACGAGGCGTGGTCCGGCTGAAGGCGACGGGCGATTGCCTGATCGGCGCGGATGGAGTGCGCTCCTTCGTGCGGCAAAGGCTCGGCGCCGAAAGCGCACGATTTTCGGGCCGGACCGCCTGGCGCGCGACGGTCGATGCTGTCCACGCGACACCCGCGATGCGCCGCGAGGAGATAGCCCTTTGGCTCGGGCGCAAGGCGCATCTCGTCCATTATCCCTTGCGGGGCGGCGCCGTCATCAATGTTGTCGCGATCGTGGACGAGGATTTTTGCCCGGATGGAGTGGACTTCTGGTCGACGCCAGGGGACCGGAGCTTTCTCGAAGCGCGCTTCTCCCAATGGGCCGAGCCCGCGCGGAAATTGCTGCGTGTTGCTCCCGATTGGCGCAAGTGGCCGCTTTTCGATTGCAAGCCGACTGCGAGCTGGGTTGCAGGCCGGGTGGCGCTCATGGGCGATGCGGCGCATCCCATGCTGCCGTTCCTGGCCCAGGGCGCGGCCCAAGCCATCGAGGATTCAGCCGCCTTAGGCGAAGTTTTGGCAGGCACCCAAAATATCGAAACGAGTCTGCGCTCCTATCAAGAGATGCGGTGCCGCCGCGCGGCGCGGGTGCAGAAGGAGTCGCGCAGGCAAGCCAAAATCTACCATCTTGCCGGTCCGGCGGCGCTTCTCCGCGATATGGCTTTGCGCACTCTTGGTTCGCAAAAAATGCTCGCCCGCTACGATTGGCTCTATGCTGCGCATCCTGCCAACAGGCATGAGGGATGAGCGAGCCATAGTCGTCGGTCGCTGGGCGGCAAAGTCGGCGCTTGCAAAACTGCCTCTCAATGCGCTAATCTAGTCAGAATGACTAGAAGAGCAAAAACTCCGCCCAAGCCGACAGAACCGCCGCGTCCGCCGGGCCGTTGGCTCCTC
>DASXIG010000320.1:0-2848 GCA_036498105.1 Xanthobacteraceae bacterium
TCACGGCCCAGCATGGGGCGCAGCTGCCGGCGCACGAAGGCGCGCAGCGCCTCCTCGCGCGGAAGCGCCTCGGGTGATGGCGCCGCTTCATCCGCGCGCAGCAACGCCTCGAGCGCCGTGACCAGGACTGCGCGATAGAGCCCCTCCTTGCTGCCGAAATGATAATTGATGGCGGCCTGGTTCACGTCCGCCTTGGCCACGATGTTGCGGATGCTGGCGCCTTCGTAGCCGTGCTCGGCAAAGATGCGGGCCGCCGCTTTGACAATTCTCGTCCGCGTGATCCTCGATGGGCGCGTCACCATTCCCGGGCTCCGGTCAAACGGTCGTTTGAACGATTAGCTCAATGCGCGGCGCCAGGGCAAACGATTTGAATCCGGGAACGATTCGCATTATGGGAGCCGCGTACGCTTGTCCCGACCGCAGCAACCGGAGGAGCGAACCCGTGTTCCGCCGCGATCCCGCCGCAAGCCATTATCCTGATGCGCCAGCCGAAGGACGCATCTCGTGGAACTACGACCGCGTTGAAATCTTTGCCGACGGCATCGTTCATGCCGCGGGCATCATTCTGGCTCTCGCCGGCACGGTCGTCCTGCTCATCGCCGCCGCGAAGCTCAAGCCGGTCGAGCTGGCGCCGACCGCAATCTACGCCGTGGGATTGCTCGTGATGCTCGTGATCTCGGCCGCTTACAATATGTGGCCGGTCTCGCCGACGAAATGGCTGCTGCGCCGCTTCGATCATTCCGCCATCTATCTCTTAATCGCGGGCACCTACACTCCGTTCCTGGCGCTTCTGAAGAGCGGTGCCGCATTCGCTGTCCTCGCGCTATGCATGTGGTCGAGCGCGTTTGCCGGCATGTTCCTGAAAATTGCGCTGCCGGGCCGGTTCGACCGGATTTCCATCGCGCTCTATCTGCTGCTGGGCTGGAGCGGCGTGATGGCTTACGATTACTTTGCGCCCGTGCTGCCGGTCGCAACCATATGGCTGCTGGTGCTGGGCGGCATTTTCTATTCGCTGGGAACCATCTTTCACCTGTGGGAGAATCTACGTTTCCAGAACGTGATCTGGCACGTCTTCGTGCTGATCGCGGCAGCCTGCCACTATTGGGCGGTGCTTACCTGCCTCGCCGTATGAGCGCGAATGGCGCATGCGCTACGGCGGTGCATACAAGCCGAACAGATAAGGGATGAGGTAGACGATCCACGGCACGAATGCGATCAGGACCGCAACGGCGGTCATGGTCGCGAGGTACGGCAGCAGGTGCCGGCTGATCGCCCCGAGAGTTGCCCCGGACAGGCCAAGGACGATGTAAAGCCCGACGCCGACCGGCGGCAGGAACAACGCGATCCCCATGACCGCCGTCATCAGGATCCCGTAATGGACCAGGTCGACGCCGAGATGCTGGGCGATGGGCACGAACACCGGCATGATCATCAGCATGCCCGGCAGCCCATCGAGCAAAGCGAACAGCGGCAGGAAGACGACGATCGACATGAGCAGGAAAACGGTCTTGCCGCCGCCGATGGATTGGATCGCCGCCGCGATCGCGGCGGGCACGCCGCTTACCGTCATGAGCCAGGCGAATATGTTTGCTGCGCCGATCAGCAACATCACGATCCCCGAGGTCACGCCGGTGCGCACCAGCGAGCGGGCCAGAAAAGAAGGCGTGACCTCGCCGTAGACCAGCATGCCTACGATGATCGCGTAGATCACCGCGACCACGGCGGCTTCCGTCGGCGTGAATATTCCGCCGAGAATGCCGCCGAAAATGATGACCGGCAGCAACAGTGCCCACAGAGCCTGCCGCAGCGCGTGTGCGCGCTCGCGCCAGGACACGCGGGCTTCCGGCTTCAGCCCCAGCCGTTCCGCGTCGAAGCGCAGGTGGATCATCAGCCCCGCGGTCATGATCAAGGCCGGCAGGAAGCCCGCGGCGAAGAGGGTTGCAATTGAGGTATTCGTGATGCTCCCGTAGACCACCATGGTCAGGCAGGGCGGCACGAGAATGCCCATCCCGGCGGCGGCAGCCACCAGCGCTCCGGCGTGGCCGGCGCCAAATCCCTGCCGCTTCATCGGCGGGATCATGACCGAGCCGATCGCGGCGGCGTCCGCATTGGTCGAGCCGGAGATGCCGGAAAAGAACAGCATCGCTATCAGCACCACGTTGCCGAGGCCGCCCCGGACATGGCCGACCAGCACGCGTGCCAAGGTGACCAGCCGCTGCGAGATCCCTCCGGTCTCCATCAGATCACCGGCGAGGATGAAGAAAGGAATCGCAAGCAGCGAAAAATTATCGATTCCCGCAAAGATGCGACTGGCCACGATGCGCAGCGGCGCGCCCTCGATGAGCCAGAGGCCGGCGAGCGCCGCCGCTCCGAGCGCAAACGCGATCGGAACCCCCGCCGAGATGAAGGCGGCAAAGAGCGCGAGTGCGGCCGTCACTCCGGCTGCTCGCGGATATCGGGACGGATATCGAGAATGTGCATGCGCGGGGAGCGCACCGCGTGCATGGCGAGATGGAAGAGCATCAGGCCGGCGCCGGTCGGCAGCGCCAGATAGGCCCACTGCATGCGCATCGGGAAGGTCATGGCGAACTGCAGGGAAGCGAGACGGGTCTCGTCGATGCCGGTCTTGAGCAGGATGAGAAGAAAAGTGGCCATGACGAGCGCTACAATCGGTCCTAAAATCGGTTTGAGCGCCGGCACGCGGCGGATGAGGAGATCGAGGCCGAAGTGGCCCCCCTCACGCAGCGCCAGGGCAGCGCCGATCATCGCGACCCAGACGAAGAGATAGCGCGCCGCCTCCTCCGACCAGATGAGCGGATCGCCGAGCACATAGCGGGCGCAGACCTGT
>DASXIG010000321.1:0-1850 GCA_036498105.1 Xanthobacteraceae bacterium
GTCGGAACCCGAGCCGAGAATGCGGCCGCCGAAATGCCCGCGCATCATCGGCCCAGCCGGCATGAAGATCACCGGCAGGTTCATGGAGATGGCGCCCATGATGGTTGCCGGGGTGGTCTTGTCGCAGCCGCCCATCAGCACGGCGCCGTCGACGGGATGCTGGCGCAAGAGCTCCTCGGTCTCCATGGCGAGGAAGTTGCGGTAAAGCATGCTGGTCGGCTTGACGAACTGCTCGGACAGCGACATCGCCGGCAGCTCCACGGGAAAGCCGCCCGCCTGCCAGATGCCGCGCTTGATGTCCTCGACCCGTTCAGGGAAATGGGTGTGGCATTGCGCCAGATCGCTCCACGTATTGATGATGGCAACCACCGGCTTGTTGAGGAAATCCTCGCGCGCATAGCCCATCTGCAGAGCGCGCGAGCGGTGTCCGAACGAGCGCAGGTCGGTGGCGCCGAATGTGCGCTGGCTTCTCAATTCGCCCAGGGTCTTGCGCGGCATGTGCACTCATCTGTTGTTGGTTTTTCGCCAGACCTCAAAATCCTTGCGCGTCTGCTCTTCCGTCGCGGGATAAAGCCCGAGGATGGAACGGCCTTTGAGAACCTCTTCGGTCACGAAGTCCTCGAACGCAGTCATCTCGAAGGTCTCCTCGGCAATCTCGTCCGCTAGATGGGCGGGGATGATGACGACGCCCTCCCCATCCCCGACGACGACGTCGCCGGGAAAGACCGGCGCGTCGCCGCAGCCGATCGGCCCATCGATCTCGATGGCCTGATGCAGAGTGAGGTTCGTGGGGGCGGCGGGACGATTGTGATAAGCGGGGAAGGGAAGCTTGCGCAGCTCCGGCGTGTCGCGAAAACCGCCATCCGTCACCACTCCGGCGCAGCCGCGGACCATGAGCCGGGAGATCAGGATCGACCCGGCCGAAGCCGCGCGCGGATCCTTGCGGCTGTCGATGACGAGCACGCCGCCGGGCGGACACTGCTCGATGGCGACCCGTTGCGGATGATTGCGATCGCGAAAGACCTCGACCGGGTTGAGGTCCTCGCGCGCCGGCATATAGCGCAAGGTGAAGGCGATACCCACCATCGGCGTTGCCGCCGGGTTGATCAGGTGCACATCCTGAATCCATTGCTTGCGCAAGCCGCGCTTGTAGAGCACGGTCGTCAGCGTCGGCGTTGCGACCTTCTTGAGCTTCTCGCGCGTTTGCGGAGACAGATTCGACATCGACAACTCCTCGCCGCCCGATCCCGGGCTGCTCTTACCGTTCTATCTGTCCGCTTCCTTCCAGATAACCGTATTTGCGCGTGTCTGGCATGATCACAGACGCGGCAAGGCCGATGGCCACCATGCCCGCAACGTACCAGGCAAACCACGGCTCATGACCTGCCGTCTTGAGCCACAGCGCCACATATTCCGCCGTGCCGCCGAACAACGCATTCGCCACCGCGTAGGAAAGTCCCACCCCCAGCGCACGGACCTCGGTCGGGAACAGCTCCGCCTTCACCACTCCGCTGATCGAGGTGTAGAAGCTCGAAATGACCAGCGCGAGCAGGACGAGCATGAAGGCAGCATAAGGGCTCGCGACCCCTCCCAGTGCAAACAGCAGGGGTGGGGCACCGAGCGCGCCCAGCGCGGTGAACAGGATCATGCTGTTCTTGCGGCCGATCACATCGGACAGCGCGCCGAACGCCGGCTGGATGAGCATGTAAAGGATGAGCACGGCCGTCATGACGAAAGTCACGACCGTTGCATCCATGTGCGCCGTGTTCACCAGGTATTTCTGCATATAGGTCGTGAATGTGTAAAAATAGAGCGAGCCTCCCATGGTGAAGGCAAGCACGATCAGCACG
>DASXIG010000322.1:0-2774 GCA_036498105.1 Xanthobacteraceae bacterium
CAGGAGAGGACTCGAACCTCCACGCCTCGCGGCGCTAGTACCTGAAACTAGTGCGTCTACCAATTCCGCCACCTGGGCGCCGTGGCAGCAGCTGGCGGGCTTCGCGGCAGCCGCAGCAAGCGTAGGTACGGAGCGGTATCCGGCTTGTCAAATGGCAGCGGAGTCCGTTCAATAAGCTTGTTGCGGTGGGTTATGCAGCCAAGTCGGTTGAGCCGACTTGGCTGCTAACCCACCCTACGCTTTAATCCGCGACGGCAGAGAAGGCCCCTCACCCCCGCCCTCTCCCCGCAAGGGGCGGGGAGAGGGAGTCCCCGCCGAGTCTGCCCCACCATCGAGGCTCACCGCGCCATGACCGCCATTCCCGTTGAAACGCTCGTCACCGTCTTCGGCGGCTCGGGCTTTCTTGGCCGCCACGTGGTGCGCGCGCTGGCGAAGCGCGGCTACCGCGTGCGCGTGGCGGTGCGCCGGCCCGAGCTCGCCGGGCACCTCCAGCCGCTGGGCCAGGTCGGGCAGATCCACGCGGTGCAGACCAACCTGCGCCATGCCGGCTCGGTCGAGGAGGCCGCGCGCGATTCCGATGCCCTCATCAATCTGGTCGGCATCCTGTTCGAGCGCGGCCGGCAGCGTTTCGACGCCGTGCATACCGCCGGGGCCGAAGCGGTGGCGCGGGCGGCCTCGGCATCGGGAGCGCGGCTGGTTCACGTCTCCGCCATCGGCGCCGACGAGCGCTCGACGTCCCTCTATGCGCGATCGAAGGCCGCAGGGGAGCGGCTGGCGCTCGCCGCGGCGTCCTCTGCCGTGGTCCTTCGTCCGTCCATCCTGTTCGGTCCGGAGGACGATTTCTTCAACCGCTTCGGCGCCATGGCGTGCTTCTCCCCGGCGCTGCCCCTGATCGGCGGCGGACATACGCGCTTTCAGCCGGTCTTCGCCGGCGATGTGGCGGCAGCCGTCGTCGCCGGCCTCGAAGGGCGCGCGGAGCGCGGGCAGATCTACGAGCTCGGCGGGCCGCAGGTGTGCAGCTTCAGGGAGCTGATGGAGCTCATGCTCGCCACGATCGAGCGCCGGCGCCTGCTCATCCCGATCCCGTTCGCGGTGGCCAGCCTGCAGGCCTCGGTCCTGCAATGGATGCCCACGCCGCTCCTGACCCCGGACCAGGTCGCGCTCCTGCGCACCGATAACGTCGTCTCGGAGGCGGCCAGCCGCGAAGGACGCACATTGGAGAAGCTCGGCATCGAGCCGGTGGCAATGGCGAGCGTCCTGCCTTCCTATTTATGGCGATTCCGCAAGTTCGGGCAGTATCAGACGACGGACGACGGACGACAGACGACGGATATCGGGGGGCAGGTGAAGTAGGGTGCGCAAAGGAGCCGGCGTTTTGCGTCGGCGACGTGCGCACGCGGTCGGGCCTAACAGCGTGCGCACGGCGCGCAAGCGCCCGCCTTTGCGCACCCTACGCCCTCAATGGCCCAGCGCAAGCGCAATCAGGCCGAGCGAGCCCACGATGACGCGCCACCAGGCAAACAGCCCAAAGCCATGCCGCTGGACATAGCCGAGGAACGATTTCACCACGATCCAGGCGCAGATGAAGGAGACGACGAAGCCGAATGCGATGACGACCGCATTATCCATGCTCAGCTGTCCGCGGCTCTTGTAGAGATCGTAGACGAATGCCCCGGCCATGGTCGGCATCGCCAGCCAGAATGAGAACTCCGCCGCGGCGCGGCGGTCGGCGCCGAGCAGCATCGCGGAGACGATGGTCGCGCCCGCGCGCGAGACCCCGGGGATCATGGAGAGGCACTGCGCACACCCGATCCAGAAATACATCGGCAGCGAGAAGCGCGTGGCATCGTGATACCGGGTGGAGAGATTCATCTGATCGACCCACAGCAGGATGGCGCCGCCGACGATCAGGCTGAAGCAGACGATCCAGGCGTTGAACAGCACCGATTTGATGAAGTCGTGCGCCAGCGCCCCCACGACGCCCGCGGGCAGGAATGCAATGAACAGGCCGATGACAAAGCGGCGGGCCGCCGGATCTTTGAACATGCCGAGCGCAATCTGCCAGATGCGCGCAAAATAGATCGACAGCAGCGCAAGGATGGCGCCGAACTGGATCAGGACCGCGAAGGTCTTGCCGAAATCCTCGTCGTCGAAGCCGAAGAACCGCTGCACCAGGAGCAGGTGGCCGGTCGAGGAGACCGGCAGGAACTCGGTCAACCCCTCGACCACGCCGAGCACGAATGCCTTGAACAGGTCGATGAGCATGGGCGGCTCCACATGGCAGGAAACCGGGACGCCGCCGCGCCAGCCGAATCGATGCGGCCCCGACCCGGTCAGGGCCATCGCATATGGACTCCAGCCGTGCAACACACGCGGGACTGAGCACGCGGCCCCTGGGTCCCGGATCTTCCCCCGGGTCAAGCCCGGGGTCGTCCGGGACACGAAAGGGATTGCCGGCAATGCCAACAAAGCCTTAAGGGAAACGCCGCAATGCTTGCCGCCGCATGCTGACGCTGTTCCATCACCCCCTGTGCCCGCATTCCCGCTTCATCCGGCTCGCGCTCGGTGAGTACGGGATTGCGGCGCAGCTGGTGGAGGAACGGGTGTGGGAGCGGCGCCCGGAATTCCTGGCGCTCAACCCCGCCTGCACCACACCGGTCCTGGTCGAAGAGGGCCATCCGCCGGTACCCGGGGCCGGCATCATTGCGGAATATCTCGATGAGACGCGCGGCCCCAAGCTCGGCCGCCTGCGGCTCTTGCCGGCCGAATCCGGC
>DASXIG010000323.1:0-2090 GCA_036498105.1 Xanthobacteraceae bacterium
TCTACCACGCCAAGGAGCGCGGCAGGAATCGAGTCGAGGTCGCGACCGTGGACCTTGTGTTCCACCGCGCCGAGGCCGATCCGTCCCACCCGTCAAGCGCCGTCGCCGCCAAGACCGCGGCTTGATTTCCATCTGCCGTCCGGCTCACTCCGGTTTCCACGGGATGATCACGCGCTCGAGCTCGTTCAGGCCGAGCGTCAGCAGGAAACCGATGATCGCGATCACGAACAGCCCGACATACATCTGCTCCACCGCGAACGTGCTCCAGGCACTCCAGATCAGGTAACCGAGCCCGCTTTTCGCTCCCACCATTTCGGCAACCGCGATCAGCACGAGACCGATGCCGACGCCCAGCTTGAAGCCGGTCATGATCACCGGCAGCGCCCCCGGCAGCGCAATGGTCCGGAAGGTGTTCCAGCGGCTCGCCTTGTAGTTCTTTCCGACGTCCAGATAGATTCGGTTGATCTCCAGTACGCCCGTGGTGGTGCTGATCACCATCGGGAAAAATACCCCGATCGCGACCATGAAGATTTTGGAGCCCTCGCCGAGACCGAAGACAAGGAGCGCCAGCGGCAGGATGGCGCTCTTGGGCACGGGGAAGGTAGCCGCGATGATCGGATCGAAAAGCGCGCGGATCGTCCGATTGAGGCCCATCGCGATGCCGAGCAGGAGGGCGGGCAGCGCGCCGAGCACGGTGCCATAAGCGAGGCGCTGCATGCTGATCGCGGTGTGAGCAATGAGCTCGCCCGAGCGCAGCATCTCGACGAGGGTGGAGAACACGCTGGAAGGGGCGGGAAAGAACCGGGTATCGATCGAGCCGAACCGCGCGCACAGCTCCCAGACCAGCAGCAGGCCGAGCGGCGAGATCACGTTCAAGAGCCGGTCGCGCGCGCGCGCCGATAAGCGCCCCGCCGCTCGCGGACCGCTCGCAATTGTCTGGACGTTCAAGGCGTTATTCCTTCCTCGCGGCGGCGCGCGCGATCAACTTCCTCACGCAGGCTCGACCAGATGCGGGTGATCAGCTCGCCGAATTCCGGCGTATTCTGCAGCGTCATGATGTCACGCGGGCGGGGAAGCGTCACCGGCACGAACGTCTTCACCCTGCCGGGCTGCGCGGTCATGATCATGATGCGGTCGCCCAGGAACACTGCTTCATCCACCGCGTGGGTAATGAAGACCACCGTTTTCTTGTGCTCCTCCCAGATCCGCAGCAGCTCCTCCTGCAGGATGAGCTTGTTCTGGGCATCAAGCGCGGAGAATGGTTCGTCCATCAGCAGGATTTCCGGGTCATTGGCGAAGGCGCGCGCAATTGCGACGCGCTGGCGCATGCCGCCCGAGAGCTGGTACGGGTAGTAATCCGCAAAACGCGTCAAACCGGTGCGCGCGAGGTAATGGCCGACGGTTTCCCGGATAGTTGCCGCCGGTACGCGGCGCATCTTCAGGCCATAGGCGGCGTTGTCCCACACCGTCATCCAGGGAAAAATGGAGTCGCCTTGAAAGATCATGGAATTTACCGGCCGGCTCGAACTTGGGGTTTCGATCTCGATCCCGCCCCCCGTAATGGATTCGAGTCCGCCGAGGATGCGCAGGAGGGTTGTCTTGCCGCATCCACTCGGGCCCACGATCATGAAGAATTCGCCGTGTGCAATATCGACCGATACCCCCTGGATGGCCACGAGCCCACCGAAATCCTTGTGAATGTCGCGGATGCGGATGGCTGGCCGCGTGGACAGCGGTGCCGCGGCGTCGATTCCGGCAACTGGTCGGCTCATGACTTTGCGGCTCAATCTGCCCAGCATTTGCGCCGCTCACAACCGACTATTTTCCTGCCCACAAGTGCAAGGGCATCGGTGAAATCATGAAACGCAGCACGGATCGCATCCTCACCACCCACGTCGGCAGCTTGATCCGGCCGCAGCCGCTGCAGCAGTTCCTGCGCGCAAAGCAGGCCGGCCACCCGTTCGACCAGCGCGCGTACGAGAGCTGCCTCGCAGAGTCGGTTGCGGACGTCGTTCACCGGCAGGCCGAAGCCGGCATCGACATGATCAGCGACGGTGAGTTCGGAAAGTCGTTCAGCTGGTCGCAATACG
>DASXIG010000324.1:0-2782 GCA_036498105.1 Xanthobacteraceae bacterium
AAGCTTGCGCAGACTGCGTAAACTTGTCTGCGCTGCGAAGACGCCCTCACTGCACTCGGCCAGGACACGAAGCGTTTCGTGTCCCGGACGAGCGAGCCCGGCTCGCCGGGCGAGCGAAGATCCGGGACCCAGGGGCCACACGATGGAACCAATGCGGAAGCTTCTCCGCCGTCAGATGAACCATATGCGATAGCCCTGCCCTGAAAGGGGGAGGTATTACGCGCCTTCCATCTCCGCCTTGATCCCCGACAGCGCTTCGGGAGTATCCACGTCGATGAGCGTGGCCTTGCCCTCGACCGGCACCTCCGCCACCGCCTCGCCGTACCGTCCGATGAGATGGCGCGCCCCCACGTCGCCTTCGATCGCCATCAGGTCGGGAAAGAAGCGGCGCGACCACAGGACCGGGTTGCCGCGCTTGCCTTCGAATGTCGGCACCACGACGAGCGCGCCGCGATCCGGGTCGAAGGCTGCAATCAGCCGGTTCATCAGCGCAGCATCGACGCGCGGCATGTCGGCGAGGCAGACGATGACGCCGTCGGTGTCGGCCGGCACCGCGGCAATCCCGGCGCGCAATGACGTGCCGAGGCCCTCCGCAAAATCGGGGTTGTGCACGACGCGCACCGGCAGTCCGGCCAATGCCTTTTCGACTCCCTCGCGTTGATGCCCCGCCACGACAATGACGGGATCGGCTCGCGAGGCCAGCGCCTCCTCGGCAACGATGCGCACGAGCGGCCGGCGCGCAATCTCAGCCAGGAGCTTGTTCGGACCTCCCATCCTTGTCGACCGGCCTGCCGCCAGCACGACCGCGGCGATGCGCTTGGGATGCGGCGGTACGATTTCCTCGCGCGGTTGCGGGCGCGTGACGATCTCCATCAACAACCCACCGACCCCCATGCCGGTAATCGCGTCGCGCGACACCGGGATGCCCGCAAGGAGCCGCATGAGCACCCAGTCGAATCCGTTCTCCTTGGGCGAGCGCGCGCAGCCCGGCGCGCCCAGCACCGGGCGCTCGCGGGCGGAGCCGACCAGGAGGAGATTGCCGGGATCGACCGGCATTCCGAAATGCTCGATGCGCCCGCCGACCGCCTCGACCGCCGCCGGGATGACGTCGCGGCGATCGGCGATGGCGGAGGCACCAAAGACAATGACGAGCTCCGCTCCGGCCGCGAGCACCTCCCGGATCGCCGCGGCAAGCGCGCGCTCCTCGTGCTCGACGCGCCGCTCCGCGACGATGGTCGCGCCCGCAGGCGACAGGCGCTCCTCGGTTACCTTCAATGTCTTCTCGATGACCTTCGGCGCGAGCCCCGGCAGCAAGGTCGAGACCACGCCGACCTTGCGGATGCGATAAGGCGCGACCCGAATGAGCGGCGCCCGTTCCCGCGCTGCCGCCAGCGCAGCATCGCGCTGGGCGGCCGGCACCGCGAACGGAATGATCTTGACGGTCGCGATCATCTCGCCCGCGACCACCGGCTTGTAGGCTGGCAGCGTCGCAAACGTGATGGATTCATCGACCTGGTTGAGGCGGTCGATGGCGTCCTTATCGACGACGAGGACGCCGGCCTCCTCGGCGAACAAATTGGCCCGCCCGGTGAAAGCGCGGTCGGCCCGTACGCCTTCACCCGTCACGGCCACGGCGATGTCCGCCGCGGCCTCGTCCTCGGAGACGTCTCCCGGCTCCATGCGTGCAACGACAATCTGGGAAATGCCGGCAGCGGCGAGTGCCGCGATCTCGGCCTTGCCGATGGGCGTGCCTTTCTTGAGCACCAGTCCGGCCTTGCGGATGGAATGCACCGCCACCCCGCCTTCGGCCTCCGCCAACGGCACGGGGCCGAATTTCATCGCGATGTCTCCGTTGACTGTCGCGGCGACTGTCGCAGCCGTGCAGTGACCTCGCCTATGATCGCAACCGCGATCTCCGGTGGAGACACCGCGCCGATCTCGAGCCCGATGGGAGCATGGATGCGCGCGAGCGCGGCATCCGAAAGGCCCTGCGCTTTCAGGCGATCGAGCCTGCGCGCGTGCGTCTTCTTCGAGCCCAGCGCACCGATGTAGAAGCAGTCGCGCGCCAGCGCATGGGTGAGCGCGGGATCGTCGATCTTGGGATCGTGCGTGAGCGCGACGAAAGCCGTGTAACGATCGATGCCAAGCGGCGGCAGCGCCACGTCCGGCCATTCGGCCATCACCTTCACATCGGGGAAGCGCTCGATCGATGCGAAGGCGGTGCGCGGATCGACGATGGTGACGTCGTACCCCAGAAGCCGGGCAATCGGAGCCAGCGCCTGGCTGATGTGAACCGCCCCGGTAATGACAAGCCGCGGGGGCGGCACATGCACGGTCAAGAAATATCGGCCCTGCGGCGTCTCCTCTCCGCCGCTCTTGCCGCTGCGCATGCGTTTTTCGAGGAGGTCCTTGAGCGGATCGCGAGCAATCTCCGCCGCCTTGACCAGCCGTTGCTCTCCGTTGGCCAGGTCCGTCACTACAACGGCGGCGCGCCGCGCCGCGCGCTCCTCGTTGAGGGTTTGCAGAACGTCAAGCTTCACGGTTTAGTCCACCTTTTCCACATAGACGCGGATCGTCCCGCCACAGGAGAGACCGACCTTCCACGCGCTTTCATCAGCCACACCGAATTCAAGCGTCTTCGGCTTTCCGCTCTCGATGACGTCGAGCGCCTCCGTCACCACGGCGCCCTCGACGCAGCCGCCGGAGACCGAGCCGAGGAAATTGCCCTGGTCGTCGATGACGAGATTCGAGCCGACCGGCCGCGGCGCGGAGCCCCAGGTCT
>DASXIG010000325.1:0-3504 GCA_036498105.1 Xanthobacteraceae bacterium
AAGGAGCTCATTCAGATTGTGCAGTAGTCGACCGCGGCCTTAGCAGCATCAAGGGATCGCAATGAAACGTCTCAAGCTCACGATGGCTTGCGGGCGGTATGACCGCACGCAGCCGCTCATTGACGGGCGAGTCGAGCCCGAAGGGGTCGACCTGACATTC
Source organism: Xanthobacteraceae bacterium (assembly GCA_036498105.1). Lineage (GTDB taxonomy): Bacteria > Pseudomonadota > Alphaproteobacteria > Rhizobiales > Xanthobacteraceae > VAZQ01. The sequence goes on from DASXIG010000325.1 coordinate 161, forward strand.
ATCCCGCTGCGCCCCGGCGAGACGTTCTGGCGCATGCTCAATCACAACGAGTTCGACGCGTCGGAGATGTCGCTCTCGTCCTATACCATCCTGCGCTCGGAAGGGGATACGCGCTTCATCGCCATTCCGGCGTTCCCGTCCCGCGTGTTCCGTCATTCCGCGGTCTACCTGCGTGCCGACTCCAAAATAGAGACGCCGCAGGATCTCAGGGGCAAGCGGGTGGGCGTCGCCGACTATCAGATGACGGCAGCGGTCTGGGTGCGCGGCTTTCTGGCGCACGAGTACGGCGTGATGCCGCAGGACATAGAATGGGTGAACGGCCGGCCGGTCCGCACCATCACGCCGCCCGGCGGGGTGCGGCTTGTGGCCATGCCGCCCGATACGACCCTGGAAGCAATGCTCGAGCGGGGCGAGATCGATGCGCTCGCCTCCGTGATGATTCCGAAAGGGCTCGGCAAAAGCGTCCGCCGCCTGTTTCGGGACTTCCGATCGGTCGAGGCCGCTTATTTCAAGAAGACCGGCATCTTCCCCATCATGCATACCTTCGTTCTGAAAACCGCGCTCTACGAGCAAAACCCGTGGCTGGCGATCAGCTTCTATCGCGCGTTCTGCCGGGCGCGCGACATGGCCTATCGCATCATGTACGACACCGACGCTTTGACTGTCGGCCTGCCGTGGGTGATCGAGGAGGTCGAAGCGGCGCACGATTTCTTCGGGCCGCAGATCTGGGATTATTCGATCGAAGGCAGCCGCAAGACGCTGGAGGCGCTGGTCGCCTATCTGCACGAGCAGGGTCTGTCGCGCCACCGCATGAGCGTAGAGGAGCTGTTCGTGCCGAACATCCAACCCGCCCTGGCGGAATACTTGAAGGGCACAGGGGAGGATTGAGGCCGTTGCGCGGTCGATGCCGCTCGGCTCTGGCGCATCAGCCTTCACTGATCCGCCCTATGATGTCTTGGCGTCTAGGGGGGTTTCAAACCCGCCCCTACGTTTTGCCGGTGGGGTGGTTTGGCGCTCAGGCGAGCGCGGCCGCGAGCTCGGCGAAATCCGCTACGATCAAATCCGGCTGATGCGGTGTGTGGCCGAAGGGCCGCTTGCGCCGGTCGATGAAGGCTGAGCGCATGCCGTATGATTTCGCTCCGATACAGTCGAAGGCGTGATTGGCAACAAACAGGATGCTGGAGCGGTCCTCGCCGATGATCTCCGCGGCCTTGGCATACGTCTTCCAGTGCGGCTTGAAATATCCCGCTACCTGTACCGAAATGACATGATCGAAGCGAAATCCGATGTATGACGCCGCAGCGTTCAGCATGTCGCAGTCGCCGTTCGAGAGGATCGCGAGCTTGTAGCCCTTGGACCGGAGCTGGGCGAGAGCTGCGAGGACATCCGGAAACGGCTTGAGCTTCTCGATCTCGGCAATGAGCGCGCGCACTTCGTCCTGGGTGTGGGCGATGCCGCAGCGGTCCATAACGTAGGAGACCGCGCGATGCCCGATCTCGCGGTAGGGCGTGTGTCCGCGATCGCACAGCGCATCGATCATCGAGCTCTCGAAATGAGTACGGCGCCACCACGTGACGAAGCTGTCCGGCTCGCCGTGCCAGCCTTTCTGTTCGAGATACGGCGTGACCGCCGCAACCAGCCCGCTCTGCATATCGACGATCGTGCCGTACTGGTCGAACGCAAGCGCCTTGATCTCGCGCTTGAGGATTTCAGCGTTTTCCATGTGATGCGGCCTCACCCCAGCTTCTGATCGGCCGCCTCGGTGGGGCCGGCGGAAGGCGCGGGGGCGCGGCGCGCGAGCTCGGCGCCGGCTTCCGCCGGGAGCTGCGCGAAGGCAAGCCCCGCGCAGGCCGCGATCACGGCAACGGTGAGGAACGCGGGCTGGAAATCGGCGGCCGTGATCACGGTCTGGCCGCGTGCCCACAGGGTCAAGTCAACGACCAGCGCGCCCATCGCAACGCCGACGGAGATCGAGAGCTGCTGGGCGACCGCGATCAGCGAGGTGGCGCGGCTCATGCGCGCATGGTCCATGTCGGCGTAAGCGATGGTGTTGAGGCTCGTGAACTGCAGCGAACGGAAGAAGCCGTTGACGATCAGCACGCCCACGATCCAGGCGAACGGCACGCCCGGCACGAAGGTCATGCACAGGGTGATCAGGCCCGCGGTGACCACCGCATTGACCATGAGCGTGCGGCGAAATCCGAACGCGCGCAGGATGACCGGCACGACCGTCTTCATGCCCATGGCGCCGAGCGCGCTCGACAGCGTGATCAGGCCGGACTGAAAGGCCGTGAGCTTGAAGCCGAGCTGAAGCAGGAGCGGCAGCAGGAACGGGATCGCGCCGATGCCGGAGCGATAGATGAAGCCGCCGAGCACGGAGGCGCGCAGCGTGGGGATCTGCAAGAGCGAGAGATCGAGCACCGGCGCAGGTGTGCGCCGGGCATGGACCACATACGCGTAGGATGCCACCGCACCCCCGGCGATGAGCGCGAGCACGACCGGCAGCGGTAGGAAGTTGAGCCCGAGCACCGAGCCGCCGAAGGCGAGCCCGCCGATGCCGAGCCCGGCAAGCACCATGCCGATCCCATCGAACGGGTCAGGCGCCTTGGCGCGCACGTCCTCTATGAAGATCGTGGCGAGCACGATGCCCGCGATGCCGATCGGGATGTTGATGAAGAAGATCCAGTGCCACGAGATGTAGGTGGTGATGAAGCCGCCGACCGGCGGGCCGAGCAAGGGCCCGATCAGCGCCGGCAGCGTCACCCACACCATCGCATTGATCAGCTCGCGCTTGTCCACGCTGCGCACCAGGATGAGGCGGCCGACCGGCGTCATCATCGCCCCGCCCATGCCCTCGACGATGCGCGCGAGCACGAACTGGGTGAGCGAGCCTGACAGCGCGCAGCCGATCGAGCCCAGCATGAACACGGCGATGGCGGCGCGAAACACCGTGCGCGCGCCGAAGCGGTCGGCGGTCCAGCCGCTGACCGGGAGGAAGATCGCGAGCGAGAGAAGGTACGAGGTGACGGCGAGCTTGAGCGCGAGCGGATCGGTGCCGATATCGCGCGCGATCGCGGGCAGCGAGGTGGCGATCACGGTCGAGTCCATGTTCTCCATGAACAGGGCGACCGCCACGGTCAGCGGCACGATGCGCGTGGGTGCGGGTTTCGGTTGAATCGAATCAGCTCTGGCTCAATGCCGGATAGATGAGCGTCAGAGGGACGCGCCCATGCTTGCGATAAATCGTAAAATCGGAATCGAGGGTCAGAACGGCGTGATCGCCATGAGCTTCAGCCATCAGCACGATACACGCATCGGCAAGTGACATTGGCCGGTCGCGATAT
>DASXIG010000326.1:0-2186 GCA_036498105.1 Xanthobacteraceae bacterium
AACTCAGGCCGCAGATAGAGCTCGTAGATCTCGCCGTCGTAATACAGGCTGCGGGCGCGGTTGCGGCCGTAATTGGCATAGCCCGCTAAGGTCTCGCCGAAGGCGAGCACGGCGATGCGGCTGCCCTTGCGGATTGCGCTGTCCCACCATTGTGGGCCGCGCCGGTTGATCAGCTTGTCGAGTTCGGGCCCGGGAATGACGCCCTGGTAGGCCCCCTTCCAAGCCTCGTCATGCGTCGCTGCAATAGCCGTTGCATCTGACGGCTTGGCGCGACGGACCTCGATCAGGATCGTGCTCATGTGCTGATACAAGCAAGCACGCGGCTTTCCTTCAAGAGGTATGTTTAACCAGAGGTTAACGGACGCAGCGCAGCGGACGATCCGGCGCCCCCCGCCGGCCTGCGGCAGCTGCATAAACCCGCGAAAAATCGAGAGAAGTTGGTCATGCAATCCGATGTGGCCGTGACGACACGCAGTCGTCAGAAAATTTCGCGACCGCGCTGCGACTGCTCGTGGTGCGCGGGTGAACGCTCGTCAGCACGCCGAGTGTAATGACCCAGGTATCCCGAGGGATGATTCGCCGTCGGCGGCGGCGGATCAGCGCTGCCGCGCCGCAAGCCGCGCGCCGGTGCAGCCCGACGGTCGTAAACCGCGAATTGATTACGCCGCGCGCTCCTTGCGCCGCCCCTCTCGCTTGCGATCGTTGGGATCGAGCAGCTTCTTGCGCAGCCTGATCGCTTTGGGGGTGACCTCGACCAGCTCCTCGTCGGAGATATAGGCCAGCGCCTTTTCGAGCGTCATCTGAATGGGAGGGATGAGCCGCACCGCCTCGTCCTTCGAATGGGTGCGGATGTTCGTGAGCTTCTTTCCCTTGAGCACATTGACCTCGAGATCGTTGCCGCGCGTATGCTCGCCGATGATCATGCCGCGATAGACCTTCCAGCCTGGCTCGATCATCATCGGTCCGCGGTCCTCCAGATTCCAGAGCGCATAGGCGACCGCCTCGCCCTGGTCGTTGGAGATCAGGACGCCATTGCGCCGGCCCTCGATCTCCCCCCGGTAGCGCTCATAGCCGTGAAAGAGCCGGTTCATGACCGCGGTGCCGCGGGTGTCCGTGAGCAGCTCGCCCTGGTATCCGATCAGGCCGCGCGTAGGCGCATGAAACACCAGCCGCACACGGCCTCCGCCCGATGGCCGCATCTCGATCATCTCGCCTTTGCGGCTCGAGAGCTTCTCCACCACGATGCCGGTATGCCCCTCATCGACGTCGATGACGACTTCCTCGATCGGCTCCATCAGCTCGCCGTCGGCGTCGCGCTCGAGCAGCACTTGCGGTCGCGATACCGAGAGCTCGAAGCCTTCGCGGCGCATGGTCTCGATCAGGATTCCGAGCTGCAGCTCGCCGCGGCCCGCGACCTCCATGGAGTCCTTCACCGTCGATTCGCTTACTCTGAGCGCGACATTCCCTTCAGCCTCGCGCAAGAGGCGCTCCCGGATCACGCGGCTCTGCACCTTGTCGCCCTCCGTTCCGGCGAGCGGGGAGTCGTTGATCCGGAACGTCATCGCCAGCGTGGGAGGATCGATGGGCTGCGCGCGGAGCGGCTGCGTTACTTCGGGTGCGCAGATCGTGTGCGAAACGGTGGCCTGCGGCAGCCCCGCAAGGGCGACGATGTCCCCGGCCGATGCTTCTTCCACGCCGGTGCGCTCGAGGCCGCGAAAGGCGAGCACCTTGGTGACCCGCCCTTCCTCGATCAGATCGCCCTTGCGGTCGATTACCTTGACCATCTGGTTGGGTTTCACCGTCCCCGAGGTGATGCGTCCCGTGACGACGCGCCCCAGATAGGGATTGGCTTCGAGAATGGTGCCGAGCATCCGGAACGGTCCCTCCTCGATGCGAGGAGGCGCCACGTGGTCGAGCACGAGCTTGAACAGCGCGGCCATGCCGCCATCCCTGGGGCCCTCCGGCGCCGCAGCCATCCAGCCCTGCTTGGCCGAGCCATAGAGGATGGGAAAATCGAGCTGCTCCTCGCTCGCGTCGAGGGCGGCAAACAGATCGAATACTTCGTTGACGACCTCGGCCGGCCGGGCGTCCGGCCGGTCAACCTTATTGATGACCACGATCGGCTTGAGCCCGACCTTGAGCGCCTTGGAGACCACGAACTTCGTCTGCGGCAGCGGCCCTTCGGC
>DASXIG010000327.1:0-6309 GCA_036498105.1 Xanthobacteraceae bacterium
AGCAGCAAGGGCGGCGAAGAGGGGACACTCCCATGAGCATCGGATCACTTTCCCAGCCGGGCAACGGGCTTCAATCCAAGCTGTTGTGGCTGGCGGTCGCCGCGCTCGGCGCGGTCTCGTTCGCAATTCTGGCGCTGTCGCGCGGAGAAAGCGTCAACGCCGCATGGCTCGTCATCGCGGCGGTGTGCACCTATTGCATCGCCTATCGGTTCTACGGGCTGTGGATCGCCAACAAGGTGCTCGGCGTCGACATGAACCGGGTGACGCCGGCGCACCGGCACAACGACGGGCTCGATTACGTCCCGACCAACCGCTACGTGCTGTTCGGCCATCACTTCGCGGCGATCGCGGGCGCAGGCCCGCTGGTCGGCCCGGTCCTCGCCGCCCAGATGGGCTATCTGCCCGGCACGCTGTGGATCCTGGCGGGCGTCGTGTTCGCCGGCGCCGTGCAGGACATGGTGGTGCTCTTCCTCTCCACCAGGCGCGACGGCCGTTCGCTCGGCGACATGGTGCGCGCCGAGATGGGACCGGTTGCCGGCGCTATTGCCGGCATCGGCATCCTCTTGATCTGCGTCATCGTGCTGGCGGTGCTGGCGCTCGTGGTCGTCAAGGCGCTGATCGGCAGCCCCTGGGGCACATTCGCGGTGTTCTGCACCATCCCGATCGCGATCTTCATGGGCGTATACAATCAGTTCATCCGGCCCGGCCATATCGGCGAGATGTCGCTCATCGGCTGCGTGCTGCTGCTCGCGGCGCTGGTGTTCGGAAGGACCGTTGCGGAGACGCCCGCGCTCGCGGCCTATTTCGACTACAGCGGCGAGACGCTCGCGCTGATCATCATCGGGTATGGTTTCGTCGCCTCCGTGCTCCCAGTGTGGCTCCTGCTGGCGCCGCGCGACTATCTCTCGACGTTCCTCAAGATCGGGACCATCGCGATGCTGGCCATCGGCATCGTCATCGTGCGTCCTGATCTGCAGATGCCGGCGGTCACCAAGTTCATCGACGGCAGCGGACCGGTGTGGGCGGGCAGCGTATTCCCGTTCCTGTTCATCACCATCGCCTGCGGAGCCGTGTCCGGCTGGCATTCGCTGATTGCGTCCGGGACCACCCCCAAGATGATCGAGAACGAGCGCCAGATCGCATTCATCGGATACGGAGGGATGCTGATGGAATCGTTCGTGGCGATCATGGCCATGATCGGCGCGAGCGTCATTCATCCCGGCGTCTATTTCGCGATGAACAGCTCGGCCGGGCTGATCGGCACCACGGCCGAGCAGGCCGCGCAGGTGATCTCGGCCTGGGGATTCGTGGTGACGCCGGCCGAGATCACGCAGGTGGCAAAAGATGTCGGCGAGAGCTCGATCATGTCGCGCACCGGCGGGGCGCCGACGCTCGCGGTGGGAATGGCGAGCATCCTGTCGTCATTCCTGGGCGGCAAGACCTTGATGGGGATCTGGTACCACTTCGCCATCCTGTTCGAAGCGCTGTTCATCCTGACGACGGTCGATGCCGGCACCCGCGTGCTCCGGTTCATGATCCAGGACCTCGTCGGCAACGCGATACCATCGTTCCGGGAGACCACATCCTGGACCAACAATCTGATCGGCTCCGCGCTCTCGGTCCTGCTCTGGGGGTATTTCCTCTATGTCGGCGTGGTCGATCCCTTCGGCGGAATCTGGACTTTGTGGCCGCTGTTCGGCACCGCCAACCAGATGCTCGCCGCCATTGCGCTCACGCTGTGCACGGTCGTGCTGTTCAAGATGAAACGGGAGCGCTACGCGCTGGTCACGCTCGCGCCCGCGACCTGGCTGGTTGCGTGCACGACCACCGCCGGGCTGGAGAAGGTGCTCAGCCCCAACCCGGGCGTCGGGTTCGTCAGTCATGCCTTCAAATACGGCGACGCGATCACAGCCGGGCAGCTGCTGGCGCCGGCAAAGAGCATGGCCGAGATGACCCGGATCGTGGTCAACGACTACGTCGATGCGAGCCTTGCCGGGCTGTTCGTGCTCGTTGTGGTCGCGACCGTGATCTATGCCGTGATCACCATCCGCGCGGCATTGGGCAATCCGCGCGCCACCGCGGCCGAGGTCGGGTTTGCCGGCGCCGTGCCGGGAGGCAGCCATGCCTGACTTGCAGGACCATTGGCAAGACCTGTTCGACCGCTCCGCGCGCGCGGCGGGCGCTGCCGCCTACTGGACCACGCGAACGGCGCGCCTGATGATCGGCGTACCCGACTACGAGACGTACGTGGCGCATCGGCGGGCGAACCACCCCGACCAGCCGATCATGACCTACGTGGAATTCTTCCGCGAACGCCAAGAGGCGCGGTACGCCGTGGGCAAGGGCCGTTTCAGGGGCTGCTGCTGACGGCCACTTAGAGCAGGATGAAATTTCCTCAAATCGTCATCCTGCTCTATTTATTTGTTTGCGCATGTCCTTTTTCGCAAAAGTGCTTCACACTTTTGCGGGACATGCTTTAAGGCGCAGTTTCCTATCAGTTGAAGCTGGCCGAATCGCCACCTGAACGGCAAGCCTGAGCAGGGAGACTTCAAATGTCGCCGGAATTCGACCGCCGCATTCCAGCCGCGCTTCTCATCCTGCGGTTCTTTCTCGCCATTTTTCTGCTGCAGTGGAGCATCGAGAAGCTCATTCTTCCGGACGCGGCCGCGCGGATCGCGAGCAGCTTTTATGACGTGACACTCGCAACTCCGGTGTCGTATGCCCTGGGCGTTGCCGAGCTGATGCTCTCGCTTGCGCTGCTGTTCGGGTTTTACCGCACGATCAGCTACGGGCTCGCGCTGCTCGTTCACACCGTGACCGTGATCGTGAGCTGGCGGCGGCTGTTCGACCCATGGGGATTGGCCAAGATCGGCAATCACCTTTGGATCTCCACATGGCCGACCTGGGGCGGCTTTGCTGCGCTGTTCCTGATGCGGACATGGGACAGCTGGACCATCGACGGCTGGCGCGAGTCACCGACCGCTCTGCCGTCAACCGAGGCAACGAAGATCCAGATCTGACCTACGCGTCTTCCACAACGGACAACACATTGCCCGCGCCGCATAAATACCGAATAGTCACTCCGAATGCTTCAGCGCCTCCAGTCGCAGCGGCAGCACCGCACCGAACCAAACAGCGTGCCGTGCATGGTCCGCGTAGGCGTCGCCCGTTTCCGGGTGCACCAGAATGGTCAGGCCGGAGCGGTTCAGCATCAGCCATGGCAGGATCGCCGACAGACGATCCGCCGCAAAAGCGATCTGGTACATGGCCTGCGGATGGGGCCCGACCGGTTGATCATGCCAGCGCCCGAGCCGGGCGTCGGGGAAGATGGTGGCCACTCGCTCGCGCAACAGCGCGGCACGGTTGCGGCTGCGGCTGCGCGCGGGATCGTAGTAGACGTGGGCGTGATAGAGACTGATCCGCTCCGGATCGTGGAGCGCAGTCTCGGGTTCGACGTCGTGAGACTTGGTCACGCTAGATCTCGATCTCGATCCCGACTTCCACGACCTGCGCCGCCGGAATGCAGAAATAAGCCGCGGAACGTTCCGCATTGCGCTGCATGAAGGCATAGAGCGCCTCGCGCCACACCCACATGCCCGGAATGCGCTCGGTCGGAATAATGGTCTCGCGGCCGATGTAGTACGAGACTTCGTCGAGCTTTCCGCAGCTCAGCTCGGCCTGCTCGTGGGCGAAGCGCACGCCCTCCGCCATGGAAGGGCTCTCGGCGAAGCCGAAACGCAGGATCACCCGGGTGAGACCGTCACAAAGGTCGTGGATCTCGACCCGCTCCTCGTCAGGAACGCGCGGCTCTTCGCGCGTCAGCACGGTGACCAGCAACACGCGCTCGTGCAGCGCATACATGTGCTTGAGGTGGTGCGTCAGCGTGAGCGGAATGCCTCGCGTGGCTGCGGACAGGAACGCTGCGGTGCCGGGCACTCGGGCAGGCGGATGCTCCAGCAGGTGGCCGATGAACTCGTCCTCGCTTTCCCGCAGCTTTGAACGTGCGCGCTCGGAAATCCGCTGGCCGCGGCGCCAGGTCAGCATCACGAAGGCAATGGTTGCGGCAATGAGCAGCGGAAACCATCCGCCCTCGAACAGCTTGAGCGAGTTCGCCCCAAAGAACACCAGATCGACCAGCAGGAAACCGCCATTGACCAGACCAACGGCTACCGGATTGAAGCCCCACTGCCTTGCCACGAGGGCGGCCAGAAAGGTCGTGATCGCCATCAACAGAGAGACGGCTACTCCGTAGGCGCCCGCGAGATTCTCGGACGAGCGGAAACCGACCACGGCGGCCAGCGTCGCGACCGCCAAGGTCCAGTTCACGATCGGAACGTAGATTTGCCCGCGTTCCTGCGCCGCCGTGTGCAGCACATGCAGCCGGGGCAGGAAACCGAGCTGGATGGACTGCTGGGTCAGCGAAAAAGCGCCAGAAATGATGGCCTGCGAGGCGATCACCGTCGCCACCGTGGCGAACACGACCAGGACGTAGTGAAACCAGCCGGGGGCGAGCTGATAGAATGGATTCTCGAGCGCCTGGGGATCGACCAGAAGCAGCGCGCCTTGCCCAAGGTAGTTCAGGAACAGCCCCGGCAGGACAATGCCGAACCATGCCAGCCGGATGGGACCGCGGCCGAAATGGCCCATGTCCGCGTACATCGCCTCACCCCCGGTGACGGCAAGAAAGGTGGCGCCAAGCACGGCAAAGGCAACAACGGGGGGCGCATACAATAAGAAGTCAACCGCGTGCACAGGGTTGAACGCAGCCAGGATCCCGGGCGCGAATATGATCCCGCGCAGCCCCAGGATTGCGATGGTGATGAACCAGCACAGCATGACCGGGCCGAAGATCCCGCCGATGAAGCCGGTTCCCCTCCGCTGGACCAGAAACAGCGCGACCAGAATGACCAGCGTAAGCGGAACGACCAGCGGCGCGAGAGCGGGCGCGTCGACCTTCAGCCCTTCGACCGCGCTGAGCACGGAGATCGCCGGCGTGATTGCGCCGTCGCCATAGAGCAAAGCCGCGCCGACGAGCCCCACCACCAGTATCGCGCCGCGCCACGTTCGCGGCCGCGCATGCCTTGCACGCAGAATCGCGAGCAGCGCGACGATCCCGCCCTCCCCGCGGTTGTCGGCGCGCAGGATCAGGATGGCGTATTTGAGCGAGATGATGAGGATCAACGACCAGATGATGAGCGAGACGACGCCGAGCACGGCCTCGGATAATGGCATGCCAGGCGCATGTGCTGCCTTGACCGCCTCCCGCAACGCGTAGAGTGGGCTCGTTCCGATATCGCCATAGACAACGCCGAGCGCACCGATGCTCGCCGCGGTCGGCAGCGGCCAGGAACGGCCGCCCAGTCTCAGGGAGACATTTGCTGACATGCAGAACCCGCCCGTCGCCTCATGAGGCTTCGCCCTCTGCGGTTTTCCTCCCAGTCACCTTTCCGCAACCCTGTTTCCGCCTGCACGATGTACCTCGCGCAAGCTTGAGGCTACGGCAGCGTAGGGGGAAAGGGAGGCACCGCCCTTTCTGCGTGCGCAAAATCGTATGCCCGCGGTGCCCGCGCGGCAATGGTACGTCAGACGGTTTTGCCCACCCTGCAGTTCGCTACGGCTTGACCCTTCAGAAGCGAGAATAGCAAACTAGGATCGGGCGAGGAGAACCGCGATGGCAAGGACGTTTCAATTCGACGTCGACCGCGTCACCGAGCAGCTCGACCGCATTCTACAGATGGAGCTCGCCGGAGTGATCTACTACACGCATTATTCCTTTATGGTTTACGGCCACGCGCGCATTCCGATCACGGCCTGGCTGCGCGAGAACGCGACGGAATCCCTGACCCATGCGCAAGAAGCGGGCGAGATGATCATGCGGCTGCACAGGCGACCGGCTCTCGGCATTGCCGCTCTGCCCACTACTCGCCACAATACGATCGACGAGATCGTGACCGAATCGGTTCAGCGAGAGGAGGCCGGCGTAGAGCTCTATCGCGAGCTGCTCCGCCTGGTGAAGGACAAGTCTGTCGTGCTCGAGGAATATGCGACTCGAATGATCGCGGCGGAAGCCGTTCACATCCGAGAGATGGAGCTCATGTTGATGAAGCGCGCACCCGATTAAGGCGATCCGATCGCGGCTCGAGCTCGCGCAGTAATGCATGAAAGCGCCGGACGCGCTGTCGTTGATCCAAAAAAATTGTAATGTCACTGTGGCCACCTTCCGTAGGGACGAAGCATCGCCTCGCCTTCTTTCGGCAGGCGCTGCTGCGGATGGCGGGCGACGCAGTGCGTCGCCCCTACGGAAAGGTC
>DASXIG010000328.1:0-1505 GCA_036498105.1 Xanthobacteraceae bacterium
TGTCGTGTTGGCAGAAATGGTGGCAAACGGCGCAGCGAGCGGTACCGAAGTCGTCGTTGTACCTGAGCGTTTGCCGGAGAGGCCTTGGATATCGGCCTCGATACCCGCGAGGAAATTGCCGGATTGATAATTGTATCCGACCTGACCGCCACCGATGAACCCGCCGGCTCTGCCGGTGGAAATGGGGGTGGTCACGCCGGCGACGGCGGCGTCGAGAGCGATGGCAGTACCTGGCGCCGCGAGCGGATTGGCGAATAGCGGGGTGCCGACGCTGTTCACGGTATTGTTTTCCATCGCGGTATAGCCGGCGTTCACGCCGGCGTACCATCCGCACCAGGTGCACACGACCGGTGCCGGCGGCGGCGCCTTCAGCGCCATGTCGGCCGCTTGCGCAGCCGGCGCAGCAAGCGTCAGAGCCGAAACGATCGCGAGCGATGCGCGCTTCATGACAATCCCCCTGGAATCGCGCCGGCATCGTTTCATAGCTGCGTGCACAGCGGCATGATTATCCGAGGCCCCGCATCCGTTTTTCCGGCGACGTTGCAGTGGAGACACAGCAACCGCTCGGAGTAGTTTGCGCTGCTCTCGTCAGCACGTTGAAGCTGACTGGAAGCGCACGGTGGAGGATGCAGAATTACTGCGTCGGCTGGCCCTGGATTTTCGGCAAGGCGCCCGGGTCGCTGCTCTGCTTCACCTGCTGCGCCTTGCTGGCGAGTTCGACGGTCAGGTGCTGCGCGGCATCGGGCGACATCAGCGCCATGAGATCCGCCATTTTGCGTGGCTCGATCTCGGCGATGGATCATGTCTTCAGTAAATCCAGCCTGCTCCGCGCGAGGCGGGCGATGGCTGCTGGAGCTTGGTCCGGGATGGCGAATACGCAACTCACATTGATTTCGCAAAGGACGTAGGTGTCTTCGCCGGCGGCGGTCCGCGGACCAAAGAGAAAATCCGCATCCCAGATGATCGGTAACGAGCCGGCATCGATATCGAGTGTCCGCATCAATTGCGGCGTCCACTCGTTTTCCATCTTCGCCCGCAGCGCCTGGAACGCGGGAGCATCGGGGCCGTGCATGATACGTGGCCCCGATTTTGCGGCTGGAGAATCCGCTCCTTCGGGCGGCGGCGCGACCAGGGCTTTGATCAACTGATGGCCGAAGCCCGCAACCTTGTCGGCACCCATGTAGCAGCGGATCATTCCGTCGGGCAGACGCGGCTGGAACGCCTGATCGACGATGCAACCGTCCGCTGCGAAGTATTGTTCGCAACGGGCCATGAAGGTGTCGAGTGCCAGTTGCTCCGGGAGGCTGCCACTGCGCGCTTCAAGCACAGTGATGAGCGGCTTGCCCGGCTGCCGTTCCACTTTCCAGATGCCTTGTCCTGCGTTGCCGCGATTTTGCTTCAGCACGCGGGCGCCGTTCGTTGCAAGCACCGCCGAAAAGCGATCGCGGAACTCTACGGCCGTGCGATAAAGCTGGGTATCGCTGCCCCAGCCGAAATGCCTGGTT
>DASXIG010000329.1:0-1769 GCA_036498105.1 Xanthobacteraceae bacterium
TGGTCGTCAAAACCGTTGTAGATTCGGTTGTTTTTACAAGCGACCTGTTTTTTCTCTGCCCTGCGGTTGCGCACACAAGAGCAACAGTTCCTCGCGCCTGCCGCGGAGATGAGGCCGGCGCCATGCTCTGCGACGGAACGAACCCGATAGGGCAAGAGCTGGAGATGCGCAGTGGACCCGACGCGCCGGACGCGGTGCTAGATTGACGCGTGCCAAACGAACCCGAGCGCGACCTCGTGATCCCGTCCACCAAATGCAGTAAAGCCTAGAGTGTACCCGCCATGACGCACGTTCTTCATCGCCAGACCGCTCACGCCTACCCGGTTGCCGCCGATGGGACGGGCGCCGTCATCCGCGACGCCTCGGGCAAGGAATACATCGACGCATCGAGCGGCGCGGCGGTGTCCTGCCTCGGGCATTCGCATCCGGATGTGCTCGCCGCCATGCGCGAGCAGCTCGACCGCCTCGCCTATGCGCACACCAGCTTTTTCACGACCGAGGTAGCGGAGCAGCTGGCTGACGACCTTGTGGCGCATGCCCCGGAAGGAATCGGCCATGTCTTCTTCGTCAGCGGCGGCTCGGAAGCCATCGAGGCGGCGCTCAAGCTCGCGCGGCAATATTTCCTCGAGCTCGGGCAGCCGCAGCGGCGCTACGTGATTGCGCGGCGCCAGAGCTATCACGGCATCACGCTCGGCGCCTTGGCCGTGGGAGGCCGGGAGCGGCAGCGCCAGCCGTTCGCTCCGCTGCTGTTTGAGACGCACCATGTCTCGCCGGTGTTCGAATATCGGGAGCGGCGCGCCGACGAGACGCCGCAAGCCTATGGCGAAAGACTCGCGCAGGAGCTCGAGCGCAAGATCGAAGATCTCGGCGGCGAGAACGTGATCGCTTTCGTCGCCGAGACGGTGGTCGGCGCCACGCTGGGCGCAGTACCCGCGGTGACCGGTTATTTCAAGCGCGTGCGCGAGGTCTGCGACCGCCACGGCGTGCTCCTCGTTCTGGATGAGGTGATGTGCGGCATGGGACGCACGGGCACACTGCATGCGTGCGAGCAGGAGGGGATTGCCCCCGATCTCATTGCGATCGCAAAAGGACTCGGCGGCGGCTATGCCCCGATCGGCGCTCTCCTGATGCAGGAAAAAATCTTCGACGCGGTGGCCGAAGGCTCGGGTGCTTTCCAGCATAGCCACACGTATATGGGTCATCCGCTCGCCTGCGCCGCGGGCTTGGCGGTGCAACGCGTGATCCGGCGCGACGGGCTGCTCGCGAACGTGCGCGTGCAGGGCAGTCACCTCGCGCGCCGGCTCAAGGAGCGGTTCGGCAACCATCCCTTCGTGGGCGACGTGCGCGGGCGCGGCCTCCTCCAGGCGGTCGAGCTGGTCGCCGACCGCGCCAGCAAGGAGCCGTTCGCGCCCGAGCACAAGCTGCATGCGCGCGTGAAGGCGGAGGCCATGGCGCACGGTCTCATGGTCTATCCCATGGGCGGCACCGCGGACGGCGTGCGCGGGGATCACGTGTTGCTGGCGCCGCCCTTCATCGTGGATACGAAAGTGGTTGATGCAATCGTCGAACGCTTGGGCGACGCGATCGATGCCGCGACCGCGGATTGCCTAGCTTGAACCAAAGGTACAACGTGGCCTCTCGTATCCGGGATGCTGGAACGTTAGATTGTATCCGGCGATGGAGACATGCGAGATGACTGTGAACGCCCCCGCGCGGCCTTCTGCGGGAACCATGGACGTGGACGAGTTCATGGCGTTCCTCGGGACGCG
>DASXIG010000330.1:0-1785 GCA_036498105.1 Xanthobacteraceae bacterium
GGCGGGCACCGCATTCATCAGGACTGAGGAGGGATAAGCGGCAGTGCCCCCGGGCACGTAGAGGCCGACCGACTCGATCGCGGTCCAGCGCGAGCCAAGCTCGACGCCGAGCGCGTCGGTGAAGGAATCGTCCTTTGGAAGTTGGCGGCGGTGATAGGCCTCGATCCGGTCGCGGGCGAGCGTGAGCGCATCGAGCGCCTTTCGATCGCACGCGGCAACAGCGCTGTCGATCTCGCCCGCGGTGACTTTGAGGCCGACCTGGCTGAGATCAACCCGGTCGAATCTCCTGCTCAGCTCAATGAGCGCTACATCGCCGCGCAGCGCGACATCCGCAATGATGGAGCGCACGGCGGCATCGACGTCGGACATCGCCTCGCGCTTGTGAGCGAGCAAGGCACGGAACGAGTCGGGGAAATCGGCAGCGCGGCTGTCGAGGCGGACCGGCATGACGCGTGCTCCACCGGATCGCTCACGGCGACCGATTCAACGCTCAATGGCGCGAGGCGTCAGGGGCGTCAACCCCGCAGCTCGGGAGCATCATCCATGTGCACGGGACGTGCCGTGGCCGGCCAGGATGGGCCAAGGTCGCAGAGCTCCGCCTCCAGGCATTCGACTGCGAGCCGCAAGACTCCGCCGCCGGAGAAGGTCAGCATGACGGCGCCCGCAGGGGGGTCGGTCTCGGCAAACTCGACCGCGAGCAAATTGAGCACCGCGTCCTTCCCCGCGGGATTGACGCAGCGGCACTTGCAGCTGTTGACACGTTCGAAGCGCAGGGCCGAGCGGCATCGCCGCAGCCGGGGGGCTTCGCCTTCGGCCGCAGGCCAGTCGAAACGATTAAGCGTTATCACCAGACGTTTTTCCTGCGGCCGCCACATGATATCGGCGACCTTGACCAGGGCATCTTGCAGGTGGGTGGATACGACCTCGAGATCGTCTCGGTCGAGGACAACGAACTTCACCGCCTCCATGACGTACGCTCCCTGCCGTGCTTGCACTCGCGCCCGCCGTTTTCCCCCTGGCGTCGCTGCCTCCAGGCTTGCAGCTGCAAAGCTGGTCCGTAGTTAGGAAGGGAGATTTGCGGGCGCAAGCGGTGCACCCCATCTAAAACGAAACGCAAGCCTGACGCAGGATCACGCCTACGGACGGCTGCCTGAAACGTGTCTTATAGGCCTGCGCGATCTCATTGATGCGTGCGAGGTCGTCGGCTCTCCCGGGGAGGACGATCAGCACGATCTTGCTGGGCTCCCGGATGATCTTGTTGCTCGTCTGGTCGCGCCACTGGCCCGCGGCGCTGAATACCGTGAGCCCGTCCGGAAATCGCGGGGTGATCTCCTGATCGAGGAATTGGGCCCATTCGTCCTCCGTGACTGCGATCCGGTCGACGATCTTTCGGCCGAACAACAGCTCGACCACCTGTTGCTGCTTATGGGCGCCACCGCACGCCAGCGTCTGCCCCTGCGCGCTCCCGGCCAGGGGAGCGAGCGCGATCGCCGCTGCCAGCAAGATTTGCATCCCCTTCGGCCCAACGAAACCTTGCCCCACCCGAGCCGCAGAGCGGATTAGCGCAAGCGTAATCCGCTCCCCGGCGACAGGTTACACCAAAGTCCTGTAGGGTGGGCTAAGGCGCGCGGACCGATTTGTCCGCGACGCAAAGCCTGAAGCATGCGCGCCTTTGCCCACCCTACGCAACCCCGCTTACCCGCTGATGCGCTCGATCGCGGCGCCGCAGGCGGAGAGCTTGTCTTCCAGCCGTTCGAAGCCGCGGTCGAGATGATAAACTCGATT
>DASXIG010000331.1:0-6559 GCA_036498105.1 Xanthobacteraceae bacterium
ACCATGGCGATGTCGCGGTCCTTCGGCTGCAAATCGTTCACGACCCGGCCGCCGATGGCGATGGTGCCGCCGCTGATCTCTTCCAGGCCCGCGATCATGCGCAGCGTCGTCGATTTGCCGCAGCCGGAAGGGCCGACCAGCACGACGAACTCGCGATCCCGGATGTCGAGGCTGATGTCCTTGACCGCGACCACGGGGCCGTATGTCTTCTGGACGTTGCTCAGCACGACCTCGGCCATGGCGTTCAGATCCGCAGTCCGCGCAGGACGTATCTCTGGCCGAACAGCGTCACGATCAGCGCGGGAACGAGAGCGATCACCGCGGTAGCGCTCATGAGATGCCACTCCATGCCGAGCTCGTGCACGAACTGCGCCATCACGACGGTCAGGATCGGGGTTTCGTGCGAGGTCAAAATGAGCGCGAACAGGAACTCGTTCCAGGTGTACAGCCAGCACAGGATCGCGAGCGCGGTGAGGCCCGGAAGCGCCGCCGGCATGGCCACGCGCCAGAACGCCCCCCAGCGCGAGCAGCCGTCGATCATGGCGGCGTATTCCATGGAAGGATCGATGCCGTCGAAGAACCCCTTCATGATCCATGAGAAGAAGCAGATGTGGACGGCAACGTGGGGGAGCAGCAGCCCCCAATAGGTGTCGAAGATCCGCAGCTCTTGGGTCACGAAATAGAGCGGCAGCACCCATGCGACGTAGGGCACGCAGCGGAAAATGTAGATGAGCGAGAACCAGGTGCTCGGAATCGGTCCCTTGAAGCGCGACAGCATGTAGCCTGACGTGGCGGTGATCCCCAGCGAAAGCGCCGTCGCCACGGTCGAGATCATGAAGCTGTTGAACAGGGCCCGAAGCACGATTTCCTGGGACAGCACTTCGTGAAAATTGTCGATCGTGAACTCGGTCCCGCGATGCACATAGTAGACGCCACTCGCCGGGCGCAACGAGGTCAGCACCAGCCAGAACACCGGGAATGCGAACAGGGCGCACACCGCCACCGCGGCCAGCGCGAAGAGCACGGCCTTTCCGCGCGGAGCGAGCGCGGAGAAAAAGCCGCTTCCTCTACCCGGTGCGGAAAGCGGGCGGCCAGCGATCAGCGTCCCGTCGGGGGCTGCTGACTCGGCGCTCATCTCGACACCTCCACGAAGCGATTGAGGAGCCGATAGAGCAGCAGGGCGAAGATCACGATGATGATCGCCCCGATCACGGCGGCGGCAGAGCCGCGGGCGAGATTGAGAAACTGAAACGATTCCACATAGGCGTAGATGCTGAACACCTCCGTACCCCGCGCCGGGCCGCCGCCGGAGATGGTCCACACGATGTCGAAGGTGCGGAATGCGTCGATCGAGCGGATCACGACACACACGACCATGACAGGACGGAGCATGGGCAAGGTGATGTACCGAAACGTGCGCCAGGCGCCGGCGGCATCGATCTGCGCGGCTTCGAACGGCTCGGGCGGCAGGCTTTGCAACCCGGCCAGCAGGATCAGCGCGAACCACGGCGTCCACAGCCACACGTCGGTCATGAGGATGACGAGGAACGCGGTCCAGCGCTGGGTCAGCCAGGAAAGGGGCGCAAAGCCCAGGCCCTCGAGCACCGCGTTCACGACGCCGAACTGGTCGTTGAACATCCATCGGATCATGATAGCGGCAATGACCGGCGCCACCATCAGCGGCAGCAGCACGAAGGACTGTACCAGCCAACGGCCGGCAAAGCGCTTGTTCAGCACCAGCGCGATCATCAGGCCGAGCACCAGGGAGAGCGACACGGTGGCGACCATGAATCCGAATGTGTTGGGAAGAACGACCTGGAGGAATTCCACATCGCGCAGCACGTGGATGTAGTTGGCCAGCCCGACCCAGGTCCGCTTGGGATCGTACAGCGTCCAATCCCGGAAGCTTGCATTGGCGCCGGTGAGAATGGGCACCACCTGAAACAGGAGGAGCACCAGCGCTGCCGGCGCAATCAGCGCCAGCATGAAGCGCGTCTTCTCGTTCATGCGGAGCCCCATAAGGGCAGCCCTATCGCAAATGCCGTGGCGGCGGAGCTCCGGTACCTCCCCCTTTCAGGGACCCTTTCAGGGGGAGGTATTACGGAGTTTGCTGCGCCGTTGATTCATACGACACAACGCGCGCCAAGCTAATTCCCCGTTGCGGCGCGGTGGATATTGTCGACGTGGTCGGCGAGCACCTTCGGTATGTCCTCGCGCTTGCCGGAAAGCGCGGCGATTGCCATGTCCGAATAGGCCTTATGCACTGCCGGCCACTCCGCAAAATAATAGGCGGAATGGGTGATCGGCGTCTGATCGAACACCGCATGCTTGAGCGCCGCGAAGTCCTTGTCCTCGGCGGCAAGCTTCGGCCACAGCTTGATGTTGGGCGGCGGACCGCCGGTTTTCTTCCACATCTCGATCTGGCCCGCATCGTCGGACATCATCCCGGAGAGCATCTCCTTGGCGAGCTTCTTGCGCTCGGACGGCACGCCCTTCGGGATCGCCCATCCCCAGATCTCATTCCAGGACGTGGGCCGCTGGGCATGCGGGCCTACGGGGAAGGGGGCCATGCCCACCTTACCCACGATCTTCGAGCGCTTGGGATCGTTGAACTCGCCGAAGTGCGTGGAATCAACAAGCGTGAATGCGGCGTCCCCCGCCATGAAGATGGCGTTGGCTTCATTGCGTCCGTACGCCGTCATCCCGGGCGGGCTGATCTTGTGGGTGTTGATGGCGTCCCACCAGAACTCGACGATCTCGCGATGGCAGGGCTCGGTGACGGCGGGCTCGAACTTGGCGGCCGCGAGCTTGGCGTTGTCGCGCTCGAACAGGGGCTTGAGGATATCGCAGTTGTTGGCCCACATGGTCCACCACAGGCTGAACCAGGTGTTGTTCATGGTCATGCCGCCGACATAACCCCACTTCACCTTGCCTTCCTTCTGCAGCCGCTGGCTGACCGAGACCAGTTGCGCGAAGGTCGTCGGCACTTCCTCGGGCTTGAGCAGGTCCGCGCGGTAGAAGAACGTGCCGACGGTATGTGCCATGGGCACCACGGTGAGCTTCTTCTCGTCGTTCCAGAACGCGAGCAACGGCCATTTGTCCGCGTTCTCGATGCCGTTGACGTCGTCGGTCGTATCCAGCCATTTCTGCCACAGCTGACCCCAGTCGTCGTTGTGCCAGATGATGTCGAACTGGTCGTTGCCAGAGGTGAGCGTGGCGGTGACCTTTTCCATGAACACGCTGTAGGCCATCGGCACGCGCGTGAGCTTCACGCCATGCTCCTTTGCCCATTTCTCCATCATGTCCAATGAGGCGTCCTGGATCGGGTTCTTCATGTACCCGACCTTGATCTCGCGCTGCTGTGCGTTGGCGGCGAAGACCCCTCCTGAGAGAACGAGCGCGATCGCGCTCGCAAAGCACAGGCGAATAAGGCTCCGAATTGCACGCTCGGGCATTGCCGTTTCCCTCCTCTTGTGCCGGGCTGACGTTGCGTCGGGGCGCAGCCCTATGGCACGGCCATCACACACCTTCGCGCAGCAGATGGCAATCCGGGTTTCGTAGGGTGGGTTAGCTGCGAACTCGGCTGCAAGCCGAGTTTGCAGCGTAACCCACCGCGGCGCGGCGGGTTACGCGGCCGATCTCGCCAGCGAGATCGGCCGCTAACCCGCCCTACGGGACGTGTTCGGCCCGCACCGGAACGGTGAAGAAGAAAGTCGAGCCCCGGCCGACCGTCGATTCGAGCCAGATCTTTCCGCCATGCATCTCGACGATGCGCTTCGAGATGGCGAGCCCCAGGCCGGTGCCGCCTTTCTTGCGCGTGATGGAATTGTCGGCCTGCTGGAATTCCTGGAATAGCTTGGCCTGATCGGCAATGGAAATGCCCGGGCCGGTATCACGCACGGCGATATGGAAGGCGCGATCCGCCTGTGAGGCCTTGATCACGACCTCCCCGGAATCCGTGAACTTGATGGCGTTTCCCACCAGGTTGAGGAGGACCTGCGTCAACCGGCGCTCGTCGCCGCGTCCGTTCGGCATGTCGGGAGGCAGCTCGACCTTGAACGCAAGCTTTTTCTCGCTCGCCAAGGGCTCCACTGCGCCGAACACGGTCTGCACCACATTCCGGAGCGAGTAATCGGCGAGCGCGAGCACGAGCTGTCCGGCCTCGATCTTGGAGAGGTCGAGCACGTCGTTGATCAGGCCGAGGAGATGCCGGCCGTTGCTCTCGATCCGCTGCAGCACGCCGCGCATCTTCTCCGGCGTGTCGCCGTAGACATTGTCGAGGATGAGCTCGGTATAGCCGAGGATGGCATTGAGCGGGGTGCGCAACTCGTGGCTCATATTGGCCAGGAACTGCGACTTGTGCTGGCTCGCTTCCGCGAGCTGCCGGCTCTTATCCTGGATCTCCTCGAACAGCCGTACATTCTCGATCGCGATCACCGCCTGGTCGGCGAAGGTGGTGACAAGCTCGATCTGCTTGTCGGTAAAGGGCTTCACTGTGCTACGCCCCAGAAGGATAACGCCGATCGGGTTGCCTTCCCGCAGGAGCGGTACCCCAAGTATGGTGTGAAACCCGGCCTGCCTTGTGATACCGACCATCGTGTATTCCGGATCGGTCTGAACGTCCGGAATATGGATGGGTTTGCCCTCAAGCAAGACTCGTCCGGCCACCGTGCCGCGGCCCGCCTCGATGGGGCGATTCTCCATGTACTCGTTGTATTCCCTTGGCGCGCCACGACTTGCAACGTGAAGGAACGTCGAGCCTTTTGGACGGCGGATGGCCGCCATATCGGCCTCGCAAAGCCGGGCGGCCGATTCGACGAGGGTCTGCAGCACCGACTTCAGATCGAACGCCGAGCGACTGATGACCTTGAGAACGTCGGCAGTCGCGGTCTGCTGCTGCAGGGATTCGCGCAGCTCGTTAAGCAGTCGCGTGTTCTCGATCGCGATGACGGCTTGGTTCGCGAAGTTCGTGAGCAGCCCAATCTGTTTGTCCGTGAACGGCCGGGTCTCCTGGCGGTAGATAGCAATTGCCCCGACCAGCTCGCCTTCCTTGAGCATCGGGACGGCAACAAAGCTTCGACCCCCTGCGAGCTCGACCGTTGCAACCCGCAGGGGATCACGGTCGAAGTAGGCCTGCTCCGCGGCCAGATCGACGATATGGTAGGGCCGCTTGATCCTTGCCATCCGACCGAGTCCTGTGCTCGGACCGGGGCGCATCGGCCCGCGCTCCCAGATTTCCCGGTAGGCGGCAGGCACATCGTGCAACGCCGCGGGATGAAAAGCATCGCCGTCGTATAGGAGGAGATGGCCAAATTTGGCTTCGCAGATGCGCATCGCATTCGCCAGGATGCTCTGGAAAACCGGCTCCAGCTCGCCGGGCGAGCTCGAAATGATGCGCAGCACCTCCGACGTGGCGGTCTGCTGTTCCAGTGCTTCGCTCAGCTCCTGCGTTCGCTTCTGCACGTCATCGAACAGTCGCACGTTCTCGATCGCGATCACCGCCTGATCGGCGAAGGTCGTCACGAGCTCAATTTGCTTGTCGGCGAAGGGCCGAACGGTGCGGCGCATCAGTACCAACACACCAATCGGAATTCCCTCTCGCAAGAGCGGCACGCCGAGCATGGCACGAGAGCCGACCTTTTCGTACCAATCTTTGTAGATGAATTCCGGATCAGCCATCACATCAGGCACATGAACAATTTGGCGCTCCAGCGCGGCCCGCCCGCTGATCGTAGTTCGTCCGGCTTGAATCGGAAGATTCGCTACTGACTCCAACTGCTCATGCGATAGGCCGTAACTGGCGGCGACCTGGTACGCCGTACCTCTCAGACGATTGATGACTGCAATCTCGGCCTCGCATAACTGCGCCGCCGATTGGACGAGCGTGTCGAGCACAGTTTGCAAGTTGAAGGTGGAGCGGCTGATGACCTTGAGAACGTCGGCGGTCGCGGTCTGCTGCTGCAGCGATTCGCGAAGCTCGTTGAGCAGCCGCGCGTTCTCGATCGCAATAATCGCCTGGCTCGCGAAATTTCTCACCAGCTCGATCTGCTTGTCGCTGAACGGCCGTACCTCCGGCCGATAGATGGAGATCGCGCCGATCAGCTCACCTTCTTTGAGCATGGGAACGGCAAGAAAGGAGCGGGCACCGGCAAGCTCGACCAGGGCGACCATGCGAGAGTCGCGCTCAATATAGGGCCGTTCCGCCGTGAGATCGGGAATGTGAACCACGGCCTTCGTCCTCGCCAGGCGAACGAGACCCAGGTCTGGCCGCAGCTCGCGGACCGAGAACAACGGCTCGCGGCGGCGTTGCTCGGCGTAAGCAAGCGGAAGCGCGCCATGCAGCGCGACTGCGCGAAACATATCATCCTCGTACAGGAACAAATTCCCGAACGTCGCTTCGCAAATTCGGGTCGCGTTGGACAGAATCGCCTCGAAGACCGGGCCTGGGTCGCCCGACGAGCGGCTGATGATGCGAAGGATCTCCGCGGTCGCATTCTCGCGCTCGCGCGCTTCGTTCAGCTCACGGGCACGCAGATCGAGCTCGTGCTGCAGCTGCTCA
>DASXIG010000332.1:0-5618 GCA_036498105.1 Xanthobacteraceae bacterium
GCCGCCGTGCACAGCGATGAGCAGACAGCCTATCTGCACCGCATCGGGCACGTAGGGCAACGCGTAGCCGAGCTGCAGCTCGCGCTGGCGAGCCGGGAAGATCTGGTCGATTTTGCACCGGAGCCGATCTCCGCAGGCGACCTGGCGCAATGGAAGCACGCTCTCCAGGAGCGCGCGCTGCACGCGTTCGATCGGCTCCTGCGCGTGCGCTCCGATCTGGCGGAGAGCGATCGTGAGCTCGCCGACAAAATCGTTTCCGCACGCGGGTCGCTTGCTTCCGTGCTCGACGAGCTGCTGCCCGGGGCGGGCGCGGATGCGGTCAAAATCCGTCACCACGGCGATTTCCATCTCGGTCAGATGCTGATCGTCAAGGACGATGTTTTCATCATCGACTTTGAAGGCGAGCCGCGGCGCAATATGAAGGAGCGCCGCCGCAAGGCGCCGGCCGCGCGGGACGTCGCGGGCCTCATTCGCTCGATCGACTATTCCGCGACCGGAGCGCTCGAGCGGGCGGTCAAAAGCGCCCCCGACGACGAGGGGAAGATCGCCCGCGCGCTCGACGGCTGGCGCGATGCTTCGGTGGCGGCGTTTTTGGCCGGCTATCGTCGTTCCCTGACCGACCGCCGGCTTTGGCCTTCATCCACGCAGGATGCCGATCGCCTTCTCGACTTCTTCCTGCTGGAGAAGGCGTTCTACGAGATCGAATACGAGCTGGCGCATCGGCCTGATTGGCTGCGGGTCCCGTTGGCCGGGACCTGGCGCATTTTGTCGCGATCGGAGCGGGCCGTCTCATGACTTTGCTGACGCCGGATGCCTACGCCGTAATTCAAGGCCGCCATCACGACCCCTTCCGCTACCTTGGCCCGCATGTGGAAGGGGACGTGCCGCTGGTCCGCGTGTTCCTGCCCGATGCGGAGGGGGTCGCGATCATCGATGAGCGGGGTCGTGAAAGCCATCTTACTCGCATTCACGAGGCCGGATTGTTTGAAGGACGCCTCCCGAACGGTTCCCAACGCTACCGCGTGCGCGCGCGCTATGGAGAACGGCAGCTCGAGCTGGAGGACGCATATCGCTTTCCTCCCATACTTTCCGACTTCGATCTTTATCTGCTCGGCGAGGGCTCGCATATGCATCTCTACGAGCGGCTCGGCGCCCATCCGATGACGCTCGAGGACGTGTCGGGGGTCGGTTTCGCGGTTTTTGCACCCTCTGCCCAACGCGTGAGCGTCGTGGGTGATTTCAATCTGTGGGACGGACGGCGCCATGCCATGCGGGTGCGCGGCAATGGCTTCTGGGAGATCTTCGTTCCGGGAGTGCAGGCGGGGGAGAAATACAAATACGAAATCATCGGCAGCGATGGGCGCATGCTGCCGTTGAAATCGGATCCGCTGGAATTCGCAGCGGAGCTGCGTCCCAAGACTGCTTCCATCGTGGTGGACCGGAACACGATCGTACGCCCGCACGCCTTGCCGGCGGGCGTGAACGCGATCCATTCGCCGATCTCGATCTATGAAGTGCATCTGGGCTCGTGGCGCCGGCGTCCGGAGTCCGGTGGCCGCTGGCTCACCTACCGCGAGCTGGCGCAGGAGCTGCCGGGATATGCGCGCGACATGGGCTTCACGCATGTCGAATTCCTGCCCGTGAGCGAACATCCCTTCGATGGCTCGTGGGGCTATCAGCCGACCGGGCTGTTTGCGCCCACCAGCCGGTTCGGATCTCCGGAAGATTTTGCAGCCCTGATCGATGCCTGCCACCGCGCGGGGCTGGCCGTAATCATCGACTGGGTGCCGGGCCATTTCCCCGACGACCCGCATGGACTGGCTCAGTTCGACGGGACCGCGCTTTATGAGCATCAAAACCCCATGCAGGGACGGCATCTGGACTGGAATACGCTGGTCTACAATTTCGGACGAACCGAAGTCGGCAATTTACTGCTCGCAAATGGCCTGTTCTGGCTGGACTGGTACGGAATCGACGGGCTGCGCGTGGATGCAGTCGCATCAATGCTCTACCTGGATTACAGCCGTCCCGAGGGCGGCTGGATCCCGAACAAATACGGCGGGCGTGAGAACCTGGAAGCGATCGAATTCCTCAAGCGCTTCAATACCGAAGTGTTCTCGCGCTTTCCCAATGCCACCACGGCCGCTGAGGAGTCGACGGCCTGGCCGATGGTGTCGCGGCCGGTCGATTGGGGCGGGCTCGGTTTCGGCTACAAGTGGAACATGGGCTGGATGCACGACACGCTCGAGTACATCAGCAAGGATCCGATCTACCGCCGGCACCACCACGGACAAATCTTGTTTGGTCTTCACTACGCTTTCTTCGAGAATTTCATTCTACCCCTGTCCCACGACGAGGTGGTGCACGGCAAACGGTCCATTCTCGGGCGCATGCCCGGGGACGAGTGGCAGCGCTTTGCCAACCTGCGCGCCTACTATGGCTTCATGTTTGGGCATCCCGGCAAGAAGCTGCTTTTCATGGGCAGCGAGTTCGGCCAGATCAATGAATGGCAACATGATCATTCCCTGGACTGGCATCTGCTCGAATCCCCGCGGCATGCAGGCATCCAGAGGCTGGTCCGCGATCTCAACCGCCTGTACCGTACCCTGCCGGCCTTGCACGAGCTCGACTGCGAGGCTGCAGGATTTGAATGGCTCGTGATGCATGACGCCGACCGCAGCGTATTTGCCTGGTTGCGCAAGGGGCACAACAGCAATGACCGCTGCCTGGTGGTCGTGAATTTCACGCCCGAAGTGTATCGGGATTATCGTGTCAAGGTACCTTTCTCCGGGACGTGGCGCGAGCTTCTCAACACGGATGCGGAGCACTACGGCGGAACCAATGTCGGGAACGGGGGTGCGGTGCATGCGTTGAACGGGGGCGCAATTCCCGAGCTCAGCCTTGTTGTTCCACCCCTTGCGGCAATTTTTCTCGTTCCCAAGCCGTAGCATGCGACTCACGGCCGGTCAGCCTCATCCTTTGGGGGCAACTTGGGACGGCCGCGGAACGAATTTCGCGCTCTTTTCCGCCAATGCGGAAAAGGTCGAGCTCTGCCTGTTCGATCGTCACGGTCGTCGGGAGGTCGAGCGCATAAATCTCCCGGAGCGCACCGAGGATGTCTGGCACGGCTATCTCAATGATGTGCTGCCCGGGCAACCCTACGGGTACCGCGTTCACGGCCCCTACGACGCCGAGCGGGGTCTGCGCTTCAATGCGCATAAGCTGCTGATCGATCCTTATGCGAAATCCATCACCGGCCGATTGGTTTGGAGCGATGCGCATTTTGGCTACCGCGCCGGCAGCGCCCGCGCCGATCTCTCATTCGATCGGCGTGACAATGCGCGCGGGATGCCGAAGGCGGTCGTCATCGACGAAGCCTTCACCTGGGGTGAGGAGCACAGGCCGTCGATCCCCTGGGAGCACACGATTATCTATGAGGCCCACGTCAAGGGATTGACGCAGCAGCGCGAGGATGTTCCGCCGGGCTGGCGCGGCACCTTTCGCGGCCTTGCGGCGCCCAGCGTGATCAGCCACCTCAAGCGGCTGTGCGTAACGGCAATCGAGCTGCTGCCGATTCACGCTTTCATCGACGACCGGCATCTGGTGCAGCGCGGCCTGAACAATTTTTGGGGCTACAACAGCATCGGCTTTTTCGCACCCGAGGCCCGCTACGCTCTGGACGCGCCGCTGGATGCGTTCCGATCAACGGTGTCCCGCCTGCACGAAGCCGGCATCGAAGTAATTCTCGATGTCGTGTACAACCACACCGCGGAAGGCAATCATCTCGGCCCGACGCTGAGCTTTCGCGGCATCGATAATCTCTCATACTACCGGCTGCTGCCCGGGCAGCCCCGCTATTACGACGACTTCACGGGCTGCGGCAACGCGCTGAACCTGACCCATCCGCGCGTTCTGCAAATGGTGATGGATTCGCTGCGATACTGGGTCGAAGTGTGTCACGTCGACGGTTTCAGATTCGATCTCGCGACCACGCTCGGACGTGGACCGAACGGCTTTGACCGCAATGCTCCGTTCTTCGCCGCCATACGCCAGGATCCGGCTCTCGCGGCGGTGAAGCTGATTGCCGAGCCGTGGGACATTGGCATGGGCGGCTATCAGGTCGGCGGTTTTCCAGCAGGCTGGTCGGAATGGAACGATCATTTTCGTCGTACATTGCGCCGCTACTGGTCCGGGGAGGGCAATCTCATCGGTGAGCTTGGCCGCCGCATGACCGCTTCGGCCGATTTGTTCGATCATGACCGCCGCGGTCCCCGCTCATCCATAAATCACATCACCGTGCATGACGGCTTTACGCTCGCCGACCTTACGGGCTACCAGCGCAAGCACAATGAAGCCAACGGCGAGGACAATCGCGACGGCTCCGATGAGAACTACAGCACGAATTGCGGCGTGGAAGGGCCAACGAGCGACCCGAAAATTCTGGAGCTGAGACGACAGTTGCGGCGCAATCTGCTGTCCAGCCTGTTTTTGGCGCAGGGCGTCCCCTTGCTGCTTGCCGGGGATGAGGTCGCCAACAGCCAGGGCGGCAACAACAACGCTTACTGCCAGGACAACCCTACCGGCTGGATAGACTGGTCCGCGATGGGCGGGCCGGACGACGACATCGCCTTGATCGGCCGGCTCACCGAGCTGCGACGGCGGTTTTCGCAGCTGCGGCCTCGGCGCTGGGTCGAAGGCCGACGCCCCGATGGATCGTTCGGCGTGCTGTGGCTCACACCGCACGCCACCGAGATGACGGAGCAGGACTGGAAATTTCCGGAAGGGCGCTTCCTCTCGTATCTCCTTGCTCCGCTCGAGCATGGTCAGCCCGCGCTCTATATCGTGCTCAATGCCGCACCGGAAAGCATCGAGTTCATGTTGCCGGACAGCGGCGGATATCGGCGCTGGACGGTCGTCCTGAACACGGGCTCGGCGCCGCGCACCGGCGCGGAATTCACATCCGGTTCGCGTATGGCGGCAATGCCGAGATCCGTGTTGACCTTCTCGGGCGCGGCGTGACGGTGAGTCTCATTCCTTTAAGAGCTAACGGCTACCGCTGTAGGAACTTTTGATCCGCGGCATTCGCGCTAAGGAAAGGCCGCCCGGGAGCGTGAGCCGGACGGCCCTGCGGACGTCGTGCCGACCGACCTTGGGTCGGTTCCCTCCCTCCGCCGTCTCGCCGTCTAAGGGAAAGAACATCGCCAAACAATGCCGCGGGGACCGCGGCTCACGCTTTCAACAGCTTTAAATCACGCCGCGAGCAGGTTCAGTCCGGGTGGGCGCCAAGCGCCACAGCTGATCCACAAATTCGTTCATATGAGATAGGGCCTCGTTAACCAGTTCAATTTAGCCGGTCCTAACGGATGGCGACTACAACCGGCCCGGATCACCGTACAGTTTTTTGCGCGAGGACATCGATGCTGAATGCCGAGCCGTTGCGCCGCCAGGATCAGTCGTCGGCAGTGGCAGCTGGGCCGGCCGTCGGCCAAGTCATCTCTGTCCGAGGCTCGCAAGTCACAGTCGGGCTCTTGAATGTGCCCGGGCGCGATCTGGGCTCGCTGCGAGCGACAGTCGGAAAGTTTCTCGGCATCCGCGCCGGCGAATCCCTGCTGGTGGGC
>DASXIG010000333.1:0-1687 GCA_036498105.1 Xanthobacteraceae bacterium
TGAACACTGGTAAGACAAATAATAATGCGTCCGATGACCCAAGCGGCGGTGCCTGCCGCCCAGGCCTCGCACCTGTTCCACTTCGTGATGATCAAGCCGACGCATTACGATGCGGACGGCTATCCGATCCAATGGTTCCGCTCGGCCATTCCCTCCAACACGCTCGCGTGCCTCAACGCGCTGGCCGAGGACGCGCGCAACCGGAACCTGCTCGGGCCCGAGGTCGACATCCGCCTGCATGCTTACGACGAGACAAACCGGCGCGTGCGCCCGGAGCGCATTGTCCGGGAGCTCTGCAAGCTGGGCGGCAAGGTCTTGATCGGCCTTGTCGGCGTGCAGTCGAACCAGTTTCCGCGCGCGGTCGACATCGCTCGCCGCTTCCGCGCGGCGGGACTGCCGGTCTGCATCGGCGGCTTTCACGTTTCGGGATGCCTCGCCATGCTGCCGGAGCTGCCGCAGGACCTGCGCGAAGCGCAGGCGCTCGGCATTTCGCTGTTTGCCGGCGAGGCTGAGGAAGGACGCCTCGACGAGGTGTTCCGGGACGCCTGGAACGGCCGGCTTGCGCCCCTCTACAACCACATGAACCAGCTCCCCAACCTGCAAGGGGAGCCGCCTCCGATCCTGTCGCGACGGCACATCCGGCGCACCGCCGGATCGCTCTCGAGCATGGATTTGGGGCGCGGCTGTCCATACCAATGCTCCTTCTGCACCATCATCAACGTGCAGGGACGCAAGAGCCGATTCCGCTCCCCGGACGATCTCGAAAAGATCGTGCGCGACAACTATGCCCAGAACATCAGGCGATTTTTCATCACTGACGACAATTTCGCGCGCAACCGGGATTGGGAGGCGCTGTTCGATCGGTTGATCGCGTTGCGCGCCGGCGATTGCCCGAAGATCGGCTTCACCATTCAGGTCGATACGCTCTGCCACAAAATCCCGAATTTCATCGAGAAGGCACAGCAAGCGGGCGTTCGCCGGGTGTTCATCGGGCTGGAGAACATCAACCCGGACAACCTCATCGCCGCCAAGAAGCGCCAGAACAAGATTACCGATTATCGGGAGATGCTGCAGAAATGGCGCGAGCATGGGGCGATCACCTGCGCCGGCTACATCATCGGATTCCCCGGCGACACCAAAGCGACCGTCCTGCGGGACATCGAGATCCTCAAGCGCGAGCTGCCGCTCGACATCCTCGAGCTCTTTTTTCTCACGCCTTTGCCAGGCTCGGAGGACCACAAGGTGCTGTGGCAAAAAGGGGTCTGGATGGACCCCGACATGAACAAATACGACTTGAACAATCGCGTGACGCAGCATCCCAAAATGACGGATTCGGAGTGGGAGGCCGCCTATCGCGCGGCCTGGGATGCATTCTACAGCCCGGAGCATATCCGCACGATCCTGCGCCGCTCCGCCGCGAGCCCGCTGGGCCGGCCAAAGACGACGCTGTCCACCCTGTTATGGTTCAAGCTCGTGAGCGCATACGAAGGCGTGCACCCGCTCGAGGGCGGAGCATTGCGGCTGAAATTCCGGCGCGACCGGCGTCACGGCTTGCCGCTGGAGAACCCGCTTCTGTTCTATCCCCGATATGTCGGCGAAAGCCTCGCAAAGGGGTGGAGGTACTGGGGGGTCTATCGCCGATGCAAGGCGATGCTCGCAGAAACCATGGCGGCGCCCGACCGCTGGT
>DASXIG010000334.1:0-5813 GCA_036498105.1 Xanthobacteraceae bacterium
CGTGCGCCACATGGAGGAAGGCGAGCCGCCGTTCGAGGCGGCGCTGCGCGGCGCAAGCGAGATCGGCTTCACCGTGATCTCGCTGACCGTCTCGCTGATTGCCGTGTTCATCCCGCTCCTGTTCATGACCGGCCTGGTCGGGCGCATGTTTCGGGAATTCGCGCTCACGCTGACCATCGCGGTGGTGACCTCGGCGGTGGTGTCGCTCACGCTGACCCCGATGATGTGCAGCCGCCTTTTACGCCATCAATCGATGCAGGGCGCCAGCCGCGGCATCATGCATGGGTTTCACGGCCTCATCGACCGGTCGGTCGAGGCCTACCGGCGAACGCTCGAATGGGTGCTGCGCCACGAGAGGCTCACGCTCGTGGTAACGGCGGTGACAGTGGTCGCGACGATCTGGCTCTATGTGATCATCCCGAAGGGCTTTCTGCCGCTGCAGGACACCGGTCTCATCTTCGCGGTCATGGAAGGTGGACAGGAGATCTCGTTCACCGAGATGAAACGGCTGCAGACCGCGGTCGAGCGCGCGATCCGCAAGGACCCCGACGTGACCGGCGTCGTGTCGGTCATCGGCGTCACGCCCATAAACGCGACCCCGAATGCCGCCAGGCTCGCGATCACATTGCGATCCCGTGACCAGAGGCAGGCGACGGTGATGGATGTCATTGGACGAATGCAGCAGGCGGTCGCCGCGGTGCCGGGCACGGTGGTGTATTTCCAGCCGGTGCAGGATATCCAGATCTCGACCCGTGTGAGCCGGGCGCAATTTCAGTACACGTTGACGGGAACAGACACGGACGAGGTCGGCAGCTGGGCGACAAAATTGGCGCAACAGATGGGGTCTTCCCAGTTCCTGCAAAACGTGGCGTCGGAGGCGCAGGACAACGGGTTCCGCATGCAGGTGCAGGTCGATCGGGAAACAGCGGGGCGGCTGGGCGTCTCGATGCAGACCGTGGTCGATACCCTCAACGATGCTTTCGGACAGCGGCAGATTTCGACCATCTACGGGCAATCGAACCAGTACCGCGTGATTCTCGAGGCGATGCCGGAATATAAGAACGATCCGACCGCGCTCTCCAAACTCTACGTTCCCGCTTCAGGCGTCCAGGCGATAGCGCAATCGACCTCGTTGACCTCCGCTGCCCCGGCCATCATCCCGGGGGTGTCGGGCAGCCCGATGGTGCCCTTGAACACTTTCGCCCGATTCGAGCACACGACCGCCCCGCTGGTCGTCGCCCACCAGGAGCAGTTCCCGGCCGTGACCATCAGCTTCAATCTTGCCCCCCATGCCGCGCTCAGCGATGCCGTGGATGTCATAACCCGGGCGGAGAGCGATATCGGTATGCCGTCTTCGGTGATCGGCAGCTATTCCGGGGACGCCGCCGAATTCGCCAAATCGCTCGCCGGCGAGCCCTGGCTGATTCTTGCCGCGGCAATCACGATCTACATCGTGCTCGGCGTGCTGTACGAGAGCTTCATCCACCCGCTCACCATTCTCTCGACCTTACCTTCAGCGGGCGTCGGCGCGCTCCTCGCCCTGATGCTCTGCGGGCTCGACCTCTCGGTCGTGGCGCTGATCGGGATCGTGCTGCTGATGGGCATCGTGAAGAAGAACGCCATCATGATGATCGACTTTGCGCTCGAAGCGGAGCGCAGGCAGGGCTTGTCGCCGCGGGAGGCGATCCTGCAAGCCTCGCTCCTGCGTTTTCGTCCGATCATGATGACGACCTTGGCCGCGCTGTTCGGGGCGATCCCGCTCGCGTTCGAGCAGGGCACCGGCTCCGAGCTGCGCAATCCGCTCGGGATCACAATCATCGGCGGCCTGCTGCTCAGCCAGCTGCTCACGCTCTACACCACGCCGGTCATCTATCTCGCGATGGATCGCCTCAAGACGCGGCTGAGCCCGCCGCGTCCGCTGCAAGCCGAGCTCGATCTTCCCGAGCTGCCAGGACCTGCACCGCGGGCGGCGGAGTGAAGCATGAGCTTCGCCGGTTTCTCCGAGCCCTTTATTCACCGCCCGGTCGGAACCGCCCTGCTGGCGGTCGGGCTCTTCCTCGTCGGCGCGGTGGCTTATCGATTTCTGCCGGTCGCCAGCATGCCGACCGTCGATTTCCCCACCATCAACGTGACCGCCAACCGGCCCGGCGCCGATCCTGAAACCATGGCGGCAACGGTTGCCGCGCCGCTCGAACGCCGGCTTGGCGAGATCGCCGGCGTCACCGAGCTCACCTCGCGCAGCTCGCTCGGCGCAACCCGCATCACCGTCCAGTTCGATCTGACCCGCAAGATCGACGGCGCCGCGCGCGATGTGCAGGCCGCGATCAACGCGGCGCTGACCGACATACCCGGCGATCTGCAGGCCACGCCGACGTTCAAGAAATCCAATCCGGCGGCGACCCCGATCATGATCCTCGCGCTGACCTCGAAGGTCCTCCCCCCGAGCGCGCTTTACGATGCCGCCGACACCGTCATCGCCCAGCGGCTGTCGCAGGTGGACGGAGTAGCCGAAGTCAACGTCAGCGGCGCGGAGCAGCCGGCAATTCGTGTCCGCGTGAACCCGGTCGCGCTCGCGTCGATGGGGCTGTCCATGGAGGACGTGCGCACCTCGATCGCCAACACCAATGCGGTCGGCCCGGTGGGTGCGTTCGACGGCAGCGAGCGCACGATCACCGTCGGCACCAACAATCAGCTGCAAACAGTGCCGGAATATGATGCCATCATCGCGCGCAGCGCCAACGGCACCGTGGTGCGGCTCTCGGCGGTGTCCGCGATCGTATCGGGCGTGCGCAACAGCCGTGCTGCCGGCTGGTTCAACAGCCAGCCCTCGGTGCTGCTGATCATCAACAAGCAGTCCACCGCCAACGTGATCGAAACCGTGGACCGCATTTACGATCTCCTGCCCGAGCTCAAGCGCTGGATTTCGCCCGCCATCGATATCGACGTGCTGTCCGATCGCACCGAGACGATCCGCGCGAGCGTGCACGACATGCAGCTCACGCTGATTGCGAC
Source organism: Xanthobacteraceae bacterium (assembly GCA_036498105.1). GTDB lineage: Bacteria > Pseudomonadota > Alphaproteobacteria > Rhizobiales > Xanthobacteraceae > VAZQ01. The sequence goes on from DASXIG010000334.1 coordinate 3,013, forward strand.
CGTTGTCCTTGTCATGCTGGTCGTGTTCGTGTTCCTGCGGCGCGCAGCGGCTACTTTGGCCGCCGGAGTGACCGTCCCTCTGGCGCTTGCCGGGACCTGCGCCGCGATGTGGGTTGCGGGCTTCTCCATCGACAATCTCTCGCTCATGGCGCTCGCCGTGTCCGTCGGCTTCGTAGTCGATGACGCCATCGTCATGATCGAGAACTGCTTCCGCAACCTGGAGAAGGGGATGTCGCCATTCCGCGCTGCCATCGAGGGCGCGCAGCAGATCGGCTTCACCGTGCTCTCGATCAGCATCTCGCTGGTGGCAGCTTTCATTCCGCTCCTGTTCATGACCGGATTGATCGGCCGGGTATTCCGCGAGTTCTCGGTCACCCTGGCGTTTGCGATCGCCATCTCGACGGTGGTTTCGCTCTCGTTGACGCCGATGATCTGCGCGCATTTCGTGCGCAGGCCGCCGAGCCCCGACGCCACCCGCTTTGATCGGCTGGTCGAGAGCGGACTGCACGGCATGGTGCGCTTCTATGCCAATACCCTGCGCATGGTGCTGAACCATCAGGCGCTCACGCTTCTGGTCATGGCTGCCACCGTGGTCATTACGGTCATGCTGTTCATCCGCACGCCCAAAGGCTTTTTCCCGAGCGACGATACCGGCCTCGTCTACGGCGGCACTCAGGCGTCCACCGAGGTCTCGTTCCAGGCGATGACCGACCTGCAGCAGAAGGCCGAAGCCATCGTGCGCGCCGATCCCGCCGTCGCATCCATCGGCTCTTCCATCGGCACTTCGCCGTGGAGCGCGTCCGTCAATCGCGGCACCATGTTCATCAGCCTCAAGCCGTTGGCAGCGCGCAGGGGTGCCAGCACCCTGGCCGTCATCGCGCGGCTGCGGCAGAAGACGTCGGACATCGCGGGGCTGCGCGTGTTCTTTTTTGCAATGCAGGATGTGCGGGTCGGGGGGCGGCAAACCGATTCCACCTATCAGTTCACGCTGTGGGATTCCGATTACAATGAGCTTGTGCGCTGGGCTCCGCGTGTGCTCGAGACCATCCAGCGGGTGCCGGGGCTGGTCGATGTCACGAACGATCGCGAGCAGGGTGGCCTGCAGGTGAACGTCATAATTGACCGGGTTGCGGCGTCCCGGCTCGGCGTTCGCGTGCAGGATGTTGCCAATGCGCTGAACAATGCCTATGCCCAACGGCAGGTCTCGACCGTCTACACCCAGCGCAACCAGTATCGCGTAATCCTCGAGATCGATCCGCAATATCAGCGCGACCCCGTCGATCTCGACCGCGTCTATGTGAGCGGTGCCGGCAACACCCAGGTTCCACTTGCCGCGGTCACGAAGATCACGCGCGGGCTGTCGCCGCTCGTCGTCAACCATCAGGGCCAGTTCCCCGCCGTCACCATCAGCTTCGGTCTCGACGAGAAGACACCGATCGAGGAAGCGACCCGGCGCGTCGATCAGGCTGTGGCGGAGATGCACCTCCCCGAAACGCTGCATGCCGAATATGCCGGAGATGCCCGCGCCTTTCGCCAGTCCCTGGGGGCGCAGCCGCTCCTGATCATCGCGGCGCTGATCGCCGTCTATATCGTGCTGGGCGTGCTGTACGAGAGCCTCGCACATCCTCTGACCATCATTTCCACTCTTCCGTCCGCCGGTCTGGGCGCGCTCCTCGCGCTGCAGATGTTCAACACCGAGCTCACGCTGATTGCGTTCATCGGGATCGTCCTGCTGATCGGGATCGTGAAGAAGAACGGAATTATGATGGTTGATTTTGCCCTCGAGGGGGAGCGGCAGCGCGGGCTTCCTCCGGACCGCGCCATCTTCGAAGCCTGCCTCGAGCGTTTCCGCCCCATCATGATGACGACTCTCGCCGCTCTGCTGGGGGCGTTGCCGCTCGTGATCGCAAGCGGACCGGGATCGGAATTGCGCCGCCCCCTCGGCATCACCATTGCGGGCGGGCTCCTCGTCTCGCAGGCGCTGACCCTTTATACGACGCCGGTGATCTATCTGCTTCTCGACCGGCTCCATCGCCGGCTCTGGGGAGCGCGCGTGCCCCGGGAACGGGGCGAATTGTTGCGCTCCGGCCTGCGCGCCTTGCGGCCGTAGAGATCATCGATGTACCGCGCAACGCGCGCGCTGCCGCTCGCCACCACGATCACGGGCTCCCTGCCCCGTCCCTTATGGTTCACCGAGAACCTGCGCGGCCGGCCTTTCCTGAATGCGGTGAGCGGGGACCTCGTGTACCGCGAGCAGTACGCCGATGCAGTGGCAGCCCTCATCGCCGATCAGACCCGCGCCGGGCTCGACATCGTGAGCGACGGCGAGATGCGTTTCGACATGGATGTCGGCGGCCGTTCCTGGTTCGGCTATCTGTTCGACCGCATGGAAGGCCTCGGCCACTCCGATGTGCGCAAGGGCGGCTCCGAGTGGGCTGCCCGCACCGGGACGCAGCGGCGCACCGACACCCCGGGCGACATCCTGCACGAAGTGATGCAGACACGATTGCCGCCCCTTCTCATCGGTGCCGCAGGGCCGGGGACGCTGCAATACGATGCGGTGTGGAAAGTTGCCCAGCGGCTCACCGGCAAGCCCGTCAAGATGGGCAGCTGCTCGGCGCAGATGATCGACAAGATGGTGGTCAATCGCTTCTACAAGAACCGCCACGAATCCGTGATGGCGCTCTCGGACGCGCTCAACGCGGAGCATCATCGCCTCGCCGATGCGGGCTGCGGCATCATTCAGATCGAGGAGCCGTGCATTCACTACTCCGCCGACATCGATTGGGAGATCTCGACCG
>DASXIG010000335.1:0-2367 GCA_036498105.1 Xanthobacteraceae bacterium
TGTCGCGGTTCATCGCGCGCGCCTGCACAAACACGGTTGCAACGATGTTGTGGCCGCTGTTGAGGTCGCGGAGGATGTCGTCCAGCAGATAACGCCAGCCCGGCCGATCCCAGAGGTGGTGGTGCGGGTCCACGATCGGCAACTCGGCCTCGAGAATCGGCTCCTTGCGCCGATCGAGCCAATCCTGGCGGACCGGAAGATAATATGGCGTCAAGGGTGGGCCGGATGGGGGCATTGGACTAGGCAGTGAAATCCAGGAGCGCGATCCGGGATGTCACTTACGCTCCATCCGGGCTAGGCAGCTACACTACGCGCCAGCGCAGCGCATATCCAGCCACTGGACAGCCTGTAACGATCAGTATGGAATTAGGTGGCTTAATCTTCTGCAGAGGCGTGATCTCGAGGATGACGATATTTTCAAAGCTCCTTGCGGCGAGTCTCGGATTTGCTTTGGCGTTGGCAGGCAGCGGCAACACCGCAGCCGCGCAGAGCTATCCCTCGCGCGCGATTACGGCGATCATTCCATTTGCGGGTGGCAGCGCAAGCGACGTCGTCAGCCGAATCCTGTTCGATAAGATGTCCAAATCGATGGGCCAGCCGATTATCGTCGAGAACCGGCCGGGCGCGGGCGGCAACATTGGAAGCGCGATGGGCGCAAAAGCCTCGCCCGACGGTTACACCATTATTGGCGGCGGGTCCGGCCCGGTCGCGGCCAATCTGGCGCTGTACAAGTCGCTCGGATACGATCCCGAGAAGGATTTGCAGATGATTTCGCCGTTTGCCGGCTTCACGATCGTGATCCTCGCCAGCAGCACCCTGCCGATCCATTCACTCCAGGAGTTGATTGCCTATGCAAAGGCCAATCCAGGACTGAACTATGGATCCGTCGGCATTGGCAGCTCACAGCATCTCGCAGGCGAGTATTTCAGCCAGGTGGCCGGGGTGAAAATCACGCACGTGCCCTATCGCAACATCGCGCAATATGGGCCTGACCTGATTGCGGGCACGGTGCCCCTGGGCTTCCAATGGTTCCCGAACGTCTCGGGGCCGCTCGGCGCAAACCGCGCAGTTGCGCTTGCAGTGGCCGGCGACCAGCGCCTTGACGCGCTTCCGGATACCCCCACGACAGCGCAGGCTGGCCTTCCGGAGTACAGGTTCAGTGGCTGGTTCGCGCTGCTCGCCCCCGGCGGCACGCCAAAGCCGATCCTGGAGAAGCTCAATCGGGTCGTCACCGAAACAGTCCACGACCCCGCTGTGCGCTCAGGCTTTGAGAAGGTCGGCGCCCAGACAATGGCGCTTCCACTCGACGAAGCGCGCAAATGGCAGCATGCCGAAGTCGTCAAGTTTGGCGAGATCATCAGAAAGGCCGGTATCGCGCAGATCGAATAAGCTCGAGCCTCTCTCACCACGCCGGTGGAAGCGTCGGGCGGTACGCCGGCCTGTGCTTGACGGGCATCTCCGGCGGCCAGCATGCGAGCCCGACGCACGGCTCGGCCTGCGAAGCCCCGAGGCGCGGCTCGGCCTGCGCGCGATAGATGAAGACGCTCGCGATGATAGCAACTCCAACGATTGAAACCGCAAAGGCCTTCATGGCTTCACCTCCGAACTGCGCCCCAATGTGGCGCAGCCGCTCGCCAAAAGATGTGATGGTCGTCACAAAAGATCGCTTCCCCTGATCACGTCACGTTGATTTGTGTTACTATCCTTGTGCCCGGCAGCGAGGCCATCCGGTTCAGCCGCTGCCCAACAAAACAGATAGATCGGCGAGGAGGCAACCATGGCTGTTGCACGCGCACTCATGGCGCCGCTGCTAGCCTGCATCCTGGCAGCAGGTTCTGCATCGGCACAGACTTATCCAAACCGTCCGATCACGCTCATAGTGCCGTTCCCGCCCGGCGGCGTTACCGATGCGATCGCGCGCATCATCCAGGACAGCATGACGCAATCGCTCGGCCAGCAAATCGTCATCGAAAACATCGGCGGAGCCGGCGGCATGATCGCCGCCGGCCGCGCTGCACGCGCCGAGCCCGACGGCTATACCCTGCTGCTGCACCAGGTGGCGCTCGCGGCAGGCATGACGCTTCACTCCAATCTCGGGGTCGATGCTGAAAAGGATTTCGTTGCCATCGGCCTGATCAACGACGCCGCTACGATTCTGGTGGCGCGTCCGAACTTGCCGCCGAACACCATGGCCGACCTGGTGCGCTGGATGAAGGAGCCCGGACAGAATGCCAAGATCGCGCATCCTGGTATCGGCTCGTTCGGGCATCTGTGCGGCGTGCTGTTCGTCCGCGAGATCGAGGCCAAAGCCGATCAGATCCCCTATCGCGGCGCCGGCCCCGCGCTCAATGATCTGTTGGCGGGGCA
>DASXIG010000336.1:0-3757 GCA_036498105.1 Xanthobacteraceae bacterium
AAAACTGTTCTTCATCGATGCCCGCACAGATCCCCATGCCCCGCTCAGGCAGGGGACCACCATGTTCCTGGTGCCGCGGGATACGCCGGGCCTGCGCATCGGCAAGGTGTTCAACAAGAGCGGCTGGCGCTTCTATCAGAACGGCGAGATGATCTTCGAGAATGCGCGCGTGCCGCACGCCAATGTCGTGGGACCGGTCAACGGCTCGGACATGAAGACGCAGCAGGCCGGCGACCGTACCGGCGGCGACCTGTTCGGGGATCTCGAGCTCGCCGCCAACGCGCTCGGCGTCTGCGACGACGCCTGCGGCATGGCATTGCGGCTGGCGCACACCCACAAGCAGGGCGGCCGCATCCTGTTCGACCAGCAGCTGGTGCAGCTCAGGATCAACAAGATGCACCTCCTCACAGAAGCGCTGCGCTCGTTCGTGATGCGCGTGGCGTGGGAGCACGATCGCAAGCTGCATTCGGCCAATGCGGGCCTATGCATGAACTTCTCGACCGAGGTCATTCAAGAGGTCACCGAGATCAATCTGGACCTCCACGCGGCCGCCGGCGTGATGGATGCGCGCGCAGACAAGCTCGCGCGCGATGCTGTGATCTGGACCCATCTGGCCGGCGATTCGGTGCAACGGATGAAGGTGACGAGGCGGCTGGCGAAGGGGGCTCAGGCGGCGCACTGAAGCTGCCAGGCTCGCACCCTTGCCCTCGGCAACCTGCGTCGTGCGGAACCAATGGGCCCGTCCGAGGTTACCGGGTGCATGAAGAACCCAGCCAGGCTTGTGTTTCAGCGCGAGCTCCGCACCCGGGATGGACGCGTCATCCGCTCTGTGGCCGACGCGATTGCGCTGTTGCGGGAGCACGAAGCGCGTCCGGGCGTGGATGCGCGCGACGAGGTGCTGCATCGGCTTGAACGCGCGCACAACGGGCAGGAGATCCAGCACGCGGCGGAGGCTTTCTTCGAATGGGCGAAGGAGCTGGACCTGCTTGTCCCGGCGGCCGAAACTACCCGCCAGCGGGTGTAAGGTTACACGGATACCCTCTTGACGGCTGGCTGGTGTTGCCGCTCGTGCTCCACTTGTTGGGCATTCCGGCGCCCGGTTGTTTGGATACAGCATTTTCTGAATGATCGCGGGTGCTGCCATTCCGCTCTGGCCAGCGAGCTGATCTGCCCCTGAGCTTCCCCTCGACTCGGCGCAGGGAACTGCTCCCCGCTTCGTGCGTTGTCAAGCAAACAAAGAGACTGGAAGAAGGAGGATGCCATGGGCTTTGGACGCGGTGCACTGCTTTGGCTCCTGGGCGTTCCGCTCCCGATCATTATCCTGCTGGCGCTGTTTTGGCATTCCTGATGCCTGCAGCGGCGTAGGGCACAAACGAGCCCCCGGAAAAACTTCCTGGGGCTTCGTTTGTTTGTAGTTGGCAGCATGCAGGAGGCCTTGCGCCGCACCCACGATGCGATCCCCGATCCCAATTGGGTGGTTGCGGTCGGGGATTGCGCCGTCGTCGGCGCCATTTTTCAGGCAGCCATGCCGTGGTCGACGCAGTCGAGAACGTCATCCCGGTTGACCTGCACATCAGCGGCTGCCTGCCGCGTCCGATTCACCTGCTGACTGGATTGCTGGCACTGCCGGAAGCAGCCTAAGAGTGTAAATCGCTCCCATTCGCGAGGTTGTCCCTCGCCAGCCCTTCTCTCCCTCCCCGTCCGAGAATCGCATTTTGTGTGATGGTCATCACATAACTTCGGGGCTGGGCGCGGTAGCTTCAGACATGTTGGAGAGCTGAGGAAAGAGGGCGGTCCCATGTCGGTCTATTTCGCGAGCCTTTTGAGCCGGGGTGCCATTCACCGACTGAGCTTGGCTGGCGCAGCGGTACTTGGGACGGTATCGGGGGCACTTGCCGGACCGGCCGCGCTGGTCGAGAACGTTGTCGGCTATTCGGGAGCGGAGGTCATGAGTTATGTCCACGAGGGCGAAACCATTCGGTTGGGATCCCATGAAACCATCGCGCTGACATACCTGAACTCATGCGTCCAGGAGATAATCACTGGCGGAACCGTGACAGTCGGCATCGATTACAGCAAAGTTCAAGATGGTAGAGTGGAGCGTACCAAGGTAGACTGCGAAAGAAAGTTCATGCTGACCGGCAACAGCGAGACCCACGTTGCTGGACGAGCCCTTCGCGGCCAGCCGGAATGATCTCGTTAGTGCCGCCGATTTGAAGTTGTCACTGACTGAGCGTGCGCGCGATGCGAAAGCTCGTGTTCGAGGCGCGGTTGCTGCTCTTCCTGTTGTCGCGGTAGGCGGCGCGCAGCATTTTGGCAGTTGCGTTCCAGGCGCCACCGCGGCGCACATGGACGCTGCACCTTCCGGCGATCCTCATCCAGTCGTCGGCGGGCCCACCTTGATAGGTCTCGTTCCAGCAGTCCTCGACCCATTCCATGGCATTCCCGTGCACTTGATAAAGGCCCCACGGGTTCGGATTGAACATGTCGGCCGGCACGGTCTTTTCCCGATACTCGCCGATGGCACCGCCGCCATAGCTCGTCCGGCTATCGTAGTTGGCCAAATCGGGTGAGACGGACGCACCCCACCAGAACGGAGTTTTTGTGCCGGCGCGTGCTGTATATTCCCACTCCGACTCGCTCAGCAGGCGATAAAGCTTTCCAGTTTTTTTGGACAGCCAGTCCACATAGGCCTTGGCATCATCCCAGCTGATGCAGACCGCCGGATGGCTGCCATCCTGCTGGAATCCCGGATTGCGGAATGATCGCCCTGTGCGCTCTTCCGCCTTGTCATTTTCGAGAGTGAAGCATCTGTCTTCGCTTGCATAACTCATCTCGTTCGCAAACTTTTCGAATTCCTCCCGGGTGATCTTGAGCTTGCTCACGGCAAAACGGCGCGGAATCTTGACGCGGTGCTGCGGGCCTTCGTTGCTGTAGCGGTCGGGCTCGTTCTCCGGCGAGCCCATCATGTACTCTCCTTCGGAAACGACCAGCATCTCGGGGCAGGCAACACATTCCCGGAAATGATCCTTGGGCAGCAGAGCAATCTCGCTCTGATACCGCAGCGGGACGTTCGCTACGATCGGCTGTGGCTTTTCCGGCTCAAGCTGCTGGGCAGCGGGTTGCTGCTTGCCGGCGCTCGTCTGCTGGCTGTCGAAATAGAACTCTTGCACGAGAGACGAAGCTACCCAGGGTGCCTGCTCCTTGCTCGATGCGCGATAGATGCCCAGCTTCAAATGATTGAACACATCCTCGGCGGTCACGCTCGCGGATCCGGCCATATTGGCGGCACGTATTTCCTTGATCAACTCTCCGGCAAACACGCTGTGGGTCCCGGTCCCCTCAGGCACCAGCTTACCCGGTGGCGCAGAATATATGGCGAGCGTGTTCTCAAGAGCGTCAAATCCGGCAAGCCCTTCCGGGGATGCCCGGAACCGACGCTCCCACTGGCTCCTGCGCGCCGCGTCGATAATGAGGATCTTCACGCGCGCGCCTTTGCGATGCATCTCCGCAAGCAGCGAGTCGACCTTGATGCCGTCCTTTCTGACATCCGCAAGCGACCATACGACCGCGTTGGTGGGCATCAGGTAGCTCTGCCGCTCCACCTGAATGCCTATGCCACTGAAATAGAACAGCGCGTCGACCCCGGAGCTGATCCTGCTGGTGAAGGTGTCGATCGCGTTCTGCATGTCCGCCTTGCCGAGATCGGTTTTGTGGTCGACCTCGAATCCGCCGCGACGCAATTCATCGGCGAGGC
>DASXIG010000337.1:0-4816 GCA_036498105.1 Xanthobacteraceae bacterium
AGCCAGGACCTTGATGAGCTGATCGAGATCGCCGACCGCATTGCGGTGATGTTTCACGGCCGGTTGTCGGTTCCCCTTATGACGGCCGAGGCGACCCGCGAGAAGCTCGGCCTGTTGATGGGCGGCAGCTCCGCAACGCAGCAGGAGGCAATCCATGCGGCTGGTGCTTGAGCGGCGTGCCGAGCGCTCGACCGCGATCGCGATCGCCTCGCCTCTGATTGCGATCGGGTTGACGTTGGTCACGATGACGGTGCTGTTCGCGCTCCTCGGCAAGAATCCGTTTGCCGCGCTGTGGGTCTATTTCATCGATCCGCTCACCGATGCCTATTCGCTGCAGGAGATCGCAGTGAAGGCATCGCCCTTGGTGATGATCGCGCTCGGGCTGTCGCTCTGTTATCTCGCGAATGTCTGGAACATCGGCGCCGAGGGGCAATTCCTCATGGGCGCGGTGGCGGGGAGCTGGCTCGCGGTCAAGACCAATGGGACCGACGCCGGACATTGGGTGATGCCGGCGATGCTCGTGCTCGGCGCGTTGGGCGGCGCGCTCTATGCCCTCATTCCGGCGATCTGCAAGGTGAAGTTCGGGGCGAGCGAGATTCTCACCAGCCTGATGCTGGTCTATGTCGCCGATCTCTTTCTCGACTACCTCGTTCGCGGTCCCTGGCGCGATCCAAAGGGATACAATTTTCCGACCACGCCCGACTTCGACCCGGTCGCGACGGTGCCGGTTCTGATCGAAGGCAGCCGGCTGCATGCCGGCGCGCTCATCGCTCTTCTTGTCGTGGCCGCAGCGATGCTCCTGCTCGGCCGGTCCATCAAGGGTTTCGAGATCAAGGTTGTCGGCTCGGCACCCAGGGCCGCGCGCTTTGCCGGATTCAACGCCGACCAGCTCACGATTTTGACGTTCCTGGTGTCAGGCGCGCTCGCCGGGCTTGCCGGCATCATCGAGGTTGCCGGCCCGGTTGGAAATCTGCGGCCGAACATTTCGCCGGGCTACGGCTTCACCGCGATCATCGTGGCATTCCTCGGCCGCTTGCATCCGATCGGAATCCTGATGGCCGGATTGTTCCTGGCGCTCACCTTCATCGGCGGCGAGCAGGCGCAGATTTCCATGCGGATCCCGCTCGACCTCACCAAGGTCTTCCAGGGCATCCTGCTGTTTTTTGTGCTCGCGTGCGATTCGTTCGTCCTCTACCGCATTCGGCTAGTGCGGGTGAATTTGAAGTTCCTATCATTGGCGCCGCAAACGCGTGTAGGAACTTCAAATTCAAAATCCGCACTAGAATCATAGAGGTTCTAGTGTCCCTTGGATTCCAAAGTTCGCGTCAGAGTGGGTCGCAAGCACGCGCGAACTTTGGAATCGGGACACTAGTGCGGGCTCATCCCAGGGCAGCTTATGCCACTGGCTGAAGCGATCATTCTTGCGGTGCTGACCGCCTCGACGCCACTGCTGCTGGCAGCGGCGGGCGAGCTCGTCGCCGAGCGGGCCGGCGTGCTCAATCTCGGTGTCGAAGGGATGATGATCATGGGAGCCGCCTGCGGTTTTGCCGGCGCTTACATGACCGGTTCCACCTTCATCGGCGCGCTCTGCGGAGTGGCCGCAGGCACGGCGTTGTCAGCTGTTTTTGCCATGCTCACCCTGGGCCTCGCAGTCAACCAGGTGGCCACCGGGCTCGCGCTCACGATTTTCGGAGTCGGGCTGTCGGGGCTGATCGGGGCTGGTTTCGTAGGGGAGAAGATCGTTCCGGCACCGCAGCTGCAGCTGCCGATCCTGAGCGAGCTGCCCTTCTTCGGCCGCATCGTCTTTGGACAGGATGCCTTTGTATATCTGTCGCTCGCGCTCGTGGCGGCAATCTGGTGGGTCATCTACCGCACGCGCTGGGGCCTCGTTCTGCGGGCTGTCGGCGACAACCACACATCCGCTCACGCGCTTGGTTATCCCGTGCTCACGATCCGTACGTTCGCCGTATTGTTCGGCGGCGCGTGTGCTGGTCTCGGGGGTGCCTATCTGCCGCTCGCCTACACGCCCTTCTTCATTCCCGGCATGACCGCCGGCCGCGGCTGGATCGCGCTCGCGCTCGTCGTTTTCGCGTCTTGGCTGCCGGGGCGGCTCGTGGCCGGCGCTTATCTGTTCGGAGCGGTCACGATTCTTCAGCTGCACGCACAAGGGGCCGGTCTCGGCATCCCCTCGCAGTTGATGTCGTCGCTGCCGTATCTGGCGACCATCGTGGTGCTGGTCGTGATCTCGGGTGTACGCGGCACCGCAAGGTCCGGTGCGCCTGCATCGCTCGGTCTGGTCTTCGTGCCCGACCGTTGAGGGGAGCCCGGAGCGCGCGTGGACGGGCCGCGCGCCGCCGGGGAGCTCGAACCTCCCGTCACAGAACGTGGAGATGCACATGCGAAATATCGTCATTCTGGCCGCCGCGGCGGCGGCGCTTGCGGCCGGCGCAAACGTTCCCGGCGCATCGGCACAGGGCAAGCTCAAGGTCGGATACGTTTATCTCGGTCCGGTCGGCGATTTCGGCTGGACCTATCAGCATGAGGTCGGTCGCCAATTCGTCGTGAAGGAGCTCGGCTCCAAGGTCGAGACCACGTACCTCGAGAACGTCAACGAAGGTCCCGACTCCGAGCGCGCGATCGAGCAATTGGCCCGCTCCGGCCACAAGCTGATCTTCACCACCTCGTTCGGATACATGGATCCGACGGTCAAGGTTGCGAAGAAATACCCGAATGTCTTCTTCGAGCACAATACCGGCTACAAGCGCGACAAGAACTTGGCGACCTATTCGGCCCGCTTTTACGAAGGGCGCTACATCCAGGGACAGATCGCCGCCAAGATGTCAAAGTCGGCGGTGCTCGGCTACATCGGCTCATTCCCGATCCCGGAGGTGATCTCAGGGATGAATTCCACGATCCTGGGCGCGCAGTCCGTCAAGCCCGACATCAAGGTCAAGGTCATCTGGGTCAATTCGTGGTTCGATCCGGGCAAGGAAGCCGATGCCGCAAAGGCGCTGCTCGACCAGGGCGCCGACGTGATCATGCAGCACACCGACAGCCCGGCAGCGATGCAGGTCGCGGAAGCGCGACATGCACACGCCTTCGGTCAGGACTCCGACATGATCAAGTTCGGCCCCACTGCTCAGCTCACTGCCATCGTCAACAACTGGGGCCCCTACTACGTGGAGCGCATACAAGCGGTGCTCGACAACAAGTGGACCTCCGGCGACGTCTGGGGCGGGCTCAAATCCAAGATGCTGCTCATGGCCCCGTATACCAACATGCCGGATGACGTGAAGAAGCTCGCCATGGAGACGCAGGCTGCAATCAGCGATGGCAGTCTGCACCCGTTCAAGTGCCCGGTGGTCGATCAGGAGGGCAAGCCGGTCGAATGCAAGGGAGGAACGCACCTCGATGACGGGCAGATCCTGGGCATGAACTTCTATGTCAGGGGCATCGATGACAAGATGCCGGGTAAGTGACGGGCATCATTCTCCAGCCGGTGCAAGCCGGCAGATCGGCTGTGCCGGCGCAGACCGGACTATCCGGCTGCGGCGGCGGCCTTCGATCCTCATCTCCTGAGCGTGCCATGCGTCGATCCATCCATTTGATGCTCCGATTGAGCATGTGTTTGTTTTTCGCTTCCTGCTCCGTGTACGAGGCCGTCCAGCATCACCAGGAGCAGCAACACAGGATGACGCAGTCCCTCAATGCCTACGTCGGAAGATCGATTGCCGATGTGGCTCTTGAGCGCGGGCCGCCGACCAACGTCATCGAGCTGGGATCAAGCAGACGCGACTTTCAGTGGGAGACGACGGCCGAAAGTCCCGAGCGAGTAACGCCGTCTCCCGGGTCGCGCATGGCCTCTACCGTCCCACCGGGCCAGGATACCTGCCGCGTGTCTTTTGTTGCTTCGAGCGCTACGTCCTCGCCTTCGCTCTCCGACTGGATCATAGAAAGCTCGCAATGGAACGGAGTGAGCTGCTGATATCTGTGTGCATTAGGAGCTTCTCTGCCCGATCAGCTCCCACAGGCGGTGGGGACTGAGCGGGATCTCGCACAGCTTCACCCCCTTGGCAGCCAGGTCGAGCGCATCCTCGATTGCTTGTGCAAACAATGGCCCAACCGGAATGGCGCCGGCCTCGCCTGCGCCTTTGATGCCGAGCGGGTTCAGCGGAGAAGTGGTGACGGTATGGGCGAGCTCCAGGCGCGGCACGTCCAGCGCCGTCGGCAGGAGATAATCCGCAAGCGACGCATTGAGGAGTTGCCCTTCGGCGTTGAATGCAAGCTCCTCGAAGAAGGCATTGCCGATGCCCTGCGCTACCCCGCCATGAATCTGCCCGGCGAGGATCAGGGGATTGATGACTGTGCCGCAGTCATGCACGACGACATATCGCAGGATTGTCAGCATCAGCGTTTCGGCATCGACCTCCACGATCATCGCATGCACGCCGTTTGCGGTCGCACCGCGCGGCGGCCCGAAATATTGCGTGGATTCAAGACCCGGTTCGGTGCCGGGCCGGACCGCGCCGCGCATCGGATTGGCGCGCATGGCGAGCTCGCCGAGGGGCACCGACTTTCCGGGCACACCGACGATTGAAACCTCGCCGTTCTCGATCTCGAGATCGTCCTCGGCGCATTCGAAATGCTCGGCCGCGATGCGAAGGATCTTCTGGCGCACCACCTTGGCCGCCTCATTCACGGCATTGCCGGCAACTACGGCGCCGCGGCTCGCGAAGGTACCGGCGCCCCAATAGAACTGATCCGTGTCGCCGGTCACCACATCGACGTTGCGGACGTCGACACCGACTTGATCTGC
>DASXIG010000338.1:0-2621 GCA_036498105.1 Xanthobacteraceae bacterium
CGCGGTTTTCACGACCGCAGCTTGCAGCCAGTAGATGCCGACGGGCTTCTTGTATCGCACCTCATCCTGGAAGCGGATATCGATATAGTCGCCGGTTTCCAGCATCTGTTTGGTCGCTTGCGCAAACCTCGCCTCGTCGCGATCAATCGGCGGTACGCTGAAAAATCCGGGAAGGAACGCCAGCAGTGAGACCACGAGCAGCACCGCGATCGCGCGCGCATGCGAGCTGATCGCGAAATCGACGACTGCCGTGAGGCTGCGCACGCCGGTGCTTTGGCGCGTGAGCGGAACGGTATGGAGATCCTGTGCCACGCGGAGCAATTATTGCAACCGCACCATGACGCTGTCGCTTACGCCGCGCGCATCCATCACCGTGAGGCGCACGAACCCGGGCCCGCTGGGCCGGAAGAAAAGCGTGCGCCGGCCGGATGCGTCGGGAAGCGGCAGACCGTTCACCAGCACCGTGAGTGGTGCCGCGCCACCCGTCACTTTCATCGGAATGGGGGCAGGCTCGCCCGCGTCATCACCGGCGAGCTCGAGCCGCGCCCCATTGGGCGGGAACATGATGCGAAGCTGCGGCTCGGCCGCCGCATCGGAGACGAATCCGCCTGGGTGGAAGCGCTGCAGGGGCGGCGGCAGCTTTCCGGTTGCCGCGACCAGCACGCCCGCCGGGCTCCTCGGCAACGGCGCGGGCAATTTCCCGGTTCGTGCAAATGCATCGAACAAAACCGGTGCCGCGGCGGTGCGTCCGGTAAGCCCGGGAACCGGCGCTCCATCGGGCCTGCCGGCCCACACGCCAATGGTACGGCTGCCGTCGAAGCCCACGGCCCATGCGTCACGATAGCCATAGGAGGTGCCTGTCTTGAAGGCGATGCGTCCGCCGGCCGCGTTTTCCGGCGGCGGCGTGCCGAGCAGAATATTCCCGACATACCATGCAGCAGCCGCGTCCATCAGACGGCGTGGCGCGGATTGTTCTTCATCGATCGGGCGCGCCTGCTCGACGAGCGGCACGGTTGTTCCGAGACGCGCGAGCCCGGCATAAAGCATCACAAGGTCCGCAAGCTTCACTCCTACGCCCCCGAGCCCCATTGCCAAGCCGGGCGTTTCGCCCGGCGGCAATACGAGCAATCCGCCGGCCTGCTGCAATCGCGCCGCGAAGCGGCTCGCTCCGATCTTGTCCAGCACCGCCACCGCCGGGACATTCAGCGAGAGCTGCAAAGCGCGCCGCACCGTCACCGTGCCCTGAAACGTCTGATCGAAATTCTCCGGGGTATAGCCTCCGAAGCGGACCGGACGGTCCTCGATCAGCGTTTCGGGATGCACGAGACCGTCCTCGAACGCGCCGCCATAGATGAACGGCTTGAGCGTCGATCCGGGCGAACGCACCGCCACGGTCATATCGACCTGGCCGGCGCGACGGGTGTCGAAATAATCGGCTGAGCCGACCCGCGCGAGCACCTCTCCGGTCGCGTGATCGAGCGCGACCATCGCAACGGAGATATCAGATCCCAGTGCCTGTGCGCGCTCGCGCGCAAGCTCCTGCAGGTTCTTCTGCAGCAAGGCATCGATGGTGAGACGATGAACGCTGCGCTCCGGCGCCGCCGCCACGGCCGTGTCGGCCGAGTGTGGAGCAAGCATCGGCATGGGGATGCGGCCCTGCGGCACCGGCTCGTGTTTCGCACGCTCGACCTCCTCTCGCGCGAGAACGCCCGCGGCAGCGAGGCGATCGAGGACACGATCGCGTGCGCGTCGCGCCGCTTCGCTGGATCGATCGGTCCGGCGCTGCTCCGGCGATTGCGGCAAAGCGACCAGGAGAGCCGCCTCGCCGAGCGTCAGGCGGCGTGGCTCCTTGCCAAAATAGGCGAGCGCAGCGGCCCGCACGCCTTCGAGATTTCCGCCATAGGGTGCCAGGCTGAGGTAGAGCGACAGGATGGCGTCCTTTGACAGCGAGCGCTCCAGCTCGATGGCGCGCACCATCTGGCGCAGCTTGGCCCCGAGGGAGCGGGACGCGCGAGGCTCCAGCAGCCGCGCGACCTGCATGGTGATTGTCGAGCCGCCGGAAACGATGCGGCCTTGCGTGATCAGCTGAACCAGCGCACGCCCAAGCGCGAGCGGATCGACGCCGCGGTGGCTGGCGAAGCGTTTGTCCTCGTAAGCGAACAGCAGATCCAGAAATCGGGGATCCACCTGCTCGCGCGTTGCCGCGATCCGCCAGCGCCCTTCCGGCGTCGTATAGGGCCGCAGCAGCCTGCCCTCGCGGTCCACCACGAGGGTGGAGAATGCGAGCCCCTCCCCTACCGGCGCCGGCCCAAGCGAGCCGACCCAGGATGCAGCCGTCCAAGACGCCGCGCCCAAGCCTAGGGCAACGAAGGCAAGGCTCGCGTATAGGTATCGGCGCGCGTGGCCCTTGGGTCCCGGCTGTCGCTCCGGACGCATGTCAAGCTTGCGCAGACTGCGTAAACCTGTCTGCGCTGCGCAAGCGCCGTCACTACGCTCGGCCGGGACACGAAATCTTCCGTGTCCCGGACGAGCGAGCCCGGCTCGCCGGGCGAGCGAAGATCCGGGACCCAGGGGCCACGTGCTCAGCCCTGCGTCCATGTGCGATTGCTCTGCGGGACACA
>DASXIG010000339.1:0-10256 GCA_036498105.1 Xanthobacteraceae bacterium
GGAGTTAAACAGCCTTGCCCAGCTCCTCTCTTCCGAGCACGGCAAGACCATGGCCGACTCCAAAGGTGACATCCAGCGCGGGCTTGAGGTCGTCGAATTTGCATGCGGCATTCCGCATCTGCTGAAGGGCGAATTCAGCGAGAGCGCTGGGCCCGGAATTGATCTCTTTTCCATGCGCCAGCCGCTTGGCGTGGTGGCCGGTATCACCCCGTTCAATTTCCCTGCAATGATCCCGATGTGGAAGTTCGCGCCCGCTCTCGCTTGCGGCAACGCCTTCATCCTGAAACCCTCGGAACGGGATCCTTCGGTTCCGATGCGGCTCGCTGAGCTCCTGATCGAAGCCGGTCTGCCTCCCGGCGTGCTCAACGTGGTCAACGGCGATAAGGAGGCGGTCGATGCCTTGCTGACGGATGCCCGCATCAAGGCGATAGGGTTTGTCGGCTCATCAGCGATCGCAGAATACATCTATACGACCGGCTGCGCGCGCGGAAAGCGCGTCCAGTGCTTCGGCGGAGCCAAGAACCACATGGTGGTGATGCCGGATGCCGACATGGATCAGGCGGTGGATGCGCTCATCGGCGCCGGCTATGGGTCCGCTGGCGAGCGCTGCATGGCAGTGTCCGTCGCAGTCCCCGTCGGAAAGAAGACGGCGGATGCCTTGGTTGAAAGACTCATCCCGCGGGTGGAGAGCCTGAAAGTTGGGCCATCGAGCGATACTCAGGCGGACTATGGCCCGATGGTGACGAAGGCGCATCTCGAGAAGGTCAAGGACTACGTGGATCTGGGAATCAAGGAAGGCGCCAAGCTCAAGGTGGACGGACGCAATTTCAGGCTCCAAGGGTATGAGAACGGGTTCTTCATGGGTGGTTGCCTGTTCGACGAGGTCCGGCCGGACATGCGCATCTACAAGGAAGAGATCTTCGGGCCGGTGCTGTCGGTGGTGCGCGCCAAGGACTACGAGGAAGCGCTGCGGCTGCCGTCCGAGCACGACTACGGCAACGGCGTTGCGATCTTCACCCGCGACGGCGATACCGCGCGCGATTTCACCACACGGGTCAATGTAGGGATGGTCGGCATCAATTTCGCAATTCCGGTGCCGCTGTCCTACTATACGTTCGGCGGCTGGAAACGATCGGGATTCGGCGACTTGAATCAGCACGGCCCCGACGCCGTGCGCTTCTACACCAAGACCAAAACGGTGACGTCGCGCTGGCCGTCGGGCACCAAAGAAGGCTCCGAGTTCGTCATTCCGACCATGAAATAATGGTCCTGCATGCCGTTCCGGGATCGCCGGGTCGCGGAGCTCCACGTGAGAATGACGAGCGTGAGCACATAAGGGGCAGTATTGAAGGCTGTCTTTTCTTGACCCAAGACCACGCCGCAGCTATAGCGCCGCTTATGATGAGGTCCATGCCGCATGGTCTTCTGCGCCGCCGCACCCAACCGGCACGGGCGCGCGCTCGCGCTTGATCGTCCCGTGCCGCTGGAACTGGTTCCGCGGCTTTGCTTCCCATAATCCTCGCGGTGTCAGCGTCCAGTCCTCTTCCCCGGACTCTGGAACATGTGACCCCATGACGACATCGCAACATAGGAGGATGAGAGTCGGCGTTCTCGGAGCGTCCGGCTACACCGGGGCCGAGCTGGTGCGGCTGTTGCTGCGCCACCCCATGGCCGAGATCGTGCTGCTCACCGCCGATCGCCGCGCGGGGCAGGAGATGCGATCTGTTTTCCCGCAGTTCTCGCCTTATGCACTGCCGAAATTGAGGGCTCTCGACCAGATCGATTGGAAAGCGATTGCCCTCGATCTCGTCTTCTGTGCTCTCCCGCACGGAACCACGCAGAAGGTGATCAAGCATCTGATCGCGACGGCACCGCATATCAAGGTGGTGGATCTTTCGGCCGATTTTCGCCTCGGCGACCCTGCCGCCTATGCGCGCTGGTACGGCCACGAGCATTATGCGCCGGAGCTGCAACAGGAGGCGATATACGGGCTGGTCGAGCTCAACCGCGAGAAGATCAAGGAAGCACGGTTGGTGGCCAATCCCGGCTGCTATACGACTTGCGCGCAGCTGCCGCTCGTGCCGCTCTTACGTGCCGGGGCGATCGATCCGGGCGAGATTATCGTCGACGCCAAGTCCGGCATGACGGGAGCGGGCAGGGCGGCCAAGGAGGAGATGCTGTTCTCCGAAGTGTCCGAAGGTATTCACGCCTACGGCGTCGGCCACCATCGCCACATGGCCGAGCTCGACCAGGAATTTTCCAAGGCGGCGGGACGTGACGTGATTGCGACGTTCACGCCCCACCTGATGCCCATGAACCGCGGGATTCTATCCACCATCTATGTGCGCGCCGCTGCAGCATCGGCGGAAGATTTGCATGCCATCCTGCGCGTCGCCTATGCACACGAGCCGTTTGTCCACGTGCTGCCGTTCGGGGAAATGCCGCAGACGAGGCATGTTCGCGGTTCCAATCTCACATTTGTCGGCGTTGCGCAGGACCGCATCCCCGGCCGCGCCATCCTCGGAGCGGCGCTGGACAACCTCACCAAAGGCGCCTCAGGCCAAGCGATTCAGAACATGAACCTGATGCTGGGCTTCCCCGAGGCACTGGGATTGGAGCAGGTCGCGCTTTTCCCGTGAAGTGGACCATCAAAGGACTGTTATCGCTCCGCATCGATACGCTTAATTCTAGACCGCCAACCCAGTAATGTGTCGTCGGCGGTCAACAACGCCGCGTCATGTGCGATGGCGGTAGCGGCGATGAATCGATCAGCTGGGTCACCGTGAAGGGCATCGAGCTGGACCGCCATAATTGCGATCTCACCCGTCAAAGGGATCTCACGAATCCCTGTGCTCAGCATTAATCTGCGCGTGTCAACGGGATCATCAAGGGAACGAAGACGTCCTTTCGCGATAAGTAATGGGATTTCCCAAAAACTGATCGCGCTGATTGTCAGCAGGTCGTCGGCTATCGCTGCTACAGCTATGTCCCGAGCTTTTTTTCCAAGTGCCGCATCGTTCCGCAGTATCCAAATGGCCACGTGGGTATCGAGCAGTATCACTTGAGCGCCTCCCACTCTACATCAATCGGGGAGATGATATCCCCGGTGATGAAGAGGCGATCTTTCAAGAGACCCAACGCTTTTGGTCGCGATGCTCGGTGCGGCACCAGCTCCGCCACGGGTTTGCCGTTCTTCGTTATCACCACGGCTTGGCCGCTACGTTTCACCTCATCCATGATGGCCAGGCATTTGGCCTTAAACTCCGAGGCTTTCATCGTGCGCGACATTTGAAGCTTACCGAGACCATGGTCATGACTATGGTCATATAGGCGACAAATCGGTGTTGGTCAACCCGGATCGAACGCGCAGTGCGGCAGGTCTCAATGCTGCAGGATCTTGGACAGGAAGATCTGCGCGCGCTCGCTGCGCGGCGTGCCGAAGAACTCGGCGGTGGGCGCGTCCTCGACGATCTCGCCCCGGTCCATGAATACCACACGATGGGCGACCTTGTGGGCAAAGCCCATCTCGTGCGTGACCACCATCATGGTCATGCCGTCCTTGGCCAGCGCGACCATCACGTCGAGCACCTCATTGATCATCTCGGGGTCGAGCGCCGAGGTCGGCTCGTCGAACAGCATGGCGATCGGATCCATGGCGAGCGCGCGGGCAATCGCCACCCGCTGCTGCTGCCCGCCGGAGAGCTGGCCCGGAAATTTGTGGGCGTGCTCGCGCAGGCCCACGCGGTCGAGCAGCTTCATGCCACGCCGTTCGCTCTCCTCCTTGTCCCGGTCGAGCACCTTGATCTGCGCCAGCACGAGATTGCGCATCACGGTGAGATGAGGGAACAGCTCGAAGTGCTGGAAAACCATCCCGATGCGGGCACGCAGCTTGGGCAGATTAGTCTTGCGGTCGCCGACGGAAATGCCGGCCACGGTGATGGTGCCTTCCTGGAAAGGCTCGAGGCCATTGACGCATTTGATCAGGGTCGACTTGCCCGAGCCGGAGGGGCCGCACACAACCACCACCTCGCCCTTTGCGACCTCGGTCGAGCAGTCCTTGAGCACCTGGAAGCTCTGGTACCATTTGCTGACGTGACTGAGCGTGATCATCGCAGGGCTCGAATTTCAGCGGATAATGGCGATGCGGCTCTGCAGCCGGCGGACGAGCAGCGAGGCTGCGAACGACATTACGAAATAGACCAGTGCCGCGAACAGGTACATTTCGACCAGCCGCCCATCCCGTTGCGCCACCTTCGACGCGGCGCCGAGAAAATCGGTGATCGAGAGCACATAAACGAGCGAGGTGTCCTGGAACAGGATGATGGTCTGTGTCAGCAGGACCGGCAGCATGTTGCGGAACGCTTGCGGCAGGACGATGTAGCCCATGGTCTGCGCATACGTCATGCCGAGCGCCTGCGCCGCCGCCACCT
The DNA here is from genome assembly GCA_036498105.1 of Xanthobacteraceae bacterium. Taxonomy (GTDB): domain Bacteria; phylum Pseudomonadota; class Alphaproteobacteria; order Rhizobiales; family Xanthobacteraceae; genus VAZQ01. Next base: position 4,431 of record DASXIG010000339.1, read on the forward strand.
GCCCATGCGGAATCGATTGGATGCCAGCCCGCATGATTTCGCAGAAATAGGCGGCCTCGAACAGCGTGAACGTCACCAGCGAGGAGACGAACGCCCCTACCTGTATCGGCCGCGACGCGCCGGTGACCCACTGGCCGATGTACGGGACGAGGAAATAGAACCAGAAAATCATCAGCACCAATGGCACGGAGCGCATCAGGTTCACGTACCCTGCGGCCGGCAACGAGATCGGGCCGAAGCTCGACAGCCGCATCAAAGCAAGAATAGTGCCGAACACGATGCCCCCGGTGGTGGCAAGCGCGGTCAGCATGAGCGTGAAGGTCATGCCATCGTAGAACAGGTACGGCAGGGACCGAACGATGACGTCGAAGTCGAAATCCGCGAACATCCACGTCTCAGTGGGTAGCGAGCTGCGGCGTGGCGCCGATGAGCCCGGGAACGGCGGATCGCCGCTCGACCCAGCGCATTCCGAAGGTCACGGCGATGTTGATGACGAGATAGATGATCGTCGCGGCGGTGAAGGCTTCGAACACCTGGAACGAAAGCTCCTGCATTGCGCGCGCACGCGCGGTCAATTCCATCAGCCCGATGGTCAATGCGACCGCGCTGTTCTTGATCACATTGAGAAATTCGGAAGTCAGCGGCGGCAGGATGATGCGATAGGCCATCGGCAGCAGCACGTAGAGATAGGCCTGCGGCAGCGTGAGGCCGAGCGCGAGCGCCGCGAAACGCTGGCCGCGCGCGAGGCTCGAAATGCCCGCGCGCACCTGCTCGGACACGCGCGCCGAAGTATAGAAGCCGAGCGCGACCACGGCGGTATAGAACGATGCGTCCGGCAGCTGCTTGAGCCAGTCGCCGAGCTCGACGGGCAGCAGCTCCGGCAGGACGAAATACCACAGGAACATCTGCACAAGCAGCGGGATGTCGCGGAACAGCTCGACATAGGCATCGCCGAGCCGCGCGAGCCAGAAATATGGAGTAGTGCGGGCGACGCCGACGAGCGTTCCGAGCACGAGCGCGAGCGCCCAGGCGCCGAGCGCGGTGAGGAGCGTCCAGCCGGTGCCCATCAGGAGGGTCTCGAGATAGGTGTGGACCCCGTCCGGCGAGGTCTGAAAGAAGATGCCCCAGTTCCAATGATAGTTCACGCGCTTTTCAGGCATCAGTTATCAGGAATCAGGAGGCTGAACCGCGATGCGTCCTGTCCTGATGCCTGCTGCCTGATCCCTGCTCAGTACACCGCGGGGTCGCCACTGTCGGTCGGGCTGGCAATCACCTTCTTGAAGCGATCACTCATGGGCACATTCAGATTGATGCCCTTGGGGGGAATCGGCTTCAGAAACCACTGCTCGTAAATCGCGTTGATTGCCCCACCGCGGTAGGTCGCAATCATGGCCTCATCTACGACTTTCTTGAATGCCGCATCCTCGCGCCGGAGCATGATCCCGTAGGGTTCGACCGAGAGCGCATCGGCGGAGATAACGTACATGCCCGGGGATTTTGAGCCGGCTACCAGGCTGTAGAGCAGGATATCGTCCATCACGAAGGCGGCTGCGCGACCGGTCTCCACCATCAGGAACGCCTCAGCGTGATCCTTGGCGGCGAGGATATTGAGATTGAGACCTTTCTGGGCGCCGATTTCGGTGATCTGCTTGATGTTGGTGGTACCCGAGGTCGAGGTGATGGTCTTGCCCCTGAGATCCTCGACGGTCTTCAGATTCGCGGACTTCTTGGAGACGAAACGATTGGCGGTTACGAAATGGGTGATGGTGAAAGCCACCTGCTTCTCACGCTCCAGATTGTTGGTGGTCGAGCCGCATTCGAGATCGACGGTGCCGTTAGCAATCAGCGGAATGCGGGTCGCGGACGTTACCGGATTGAGCTGGACTTCCAGCTTGGGGAGCTTGAGCTCGGCTTTCACCGCCTCCACGATCCGGTGACAAAGATCCATGGCATAGCCGACGACCTGCTGCTTGTCGTCGTAATATGAAAATGGCACCGACGACTCACGATGACCCAGAGTGACCGTTCCAGTCTCCTTGATCTTCTTGAGCGTGCCAGCGAGGTCCTGCGCGGCGGCGGAACCGGCGCAAAGAGCCGAAACAGCAAACGCCGAGAGCAATTTGGCAAAGTGCATTGCAGTTCTCCGCTGTTGGAATCGACGGTTTGCGCCGATGACTTTGTCGTCGCCGGCTTATGGATTGCGCCGCTTTCTGAGGAAGTTCAATCCCTCGCCTTTACATAGCTTCCGGGCGCGTCCTCGATCGGGGTTATGGCGCCGCCGCCGGGCTGCCGCGCCGGCACCTCGGTCGGATCCTGCGACTTGAGCCAATCCAACCAATCCGGCCACCACGAGCCCGCATGCTCCTTGGCCTTCGCCAACCATCGCTCGAGATTGGCGCTGGTTGGTTTGCGGCCAGTCCAGTATTGGTACTTCATCTTGTCGGGAGGATTGACGACGCCGGCAATATGCCCCGAGCCCGCCAGGACGAAGCGGACCCGTCCACCGAAGAATTTCGAACCGAGCATCACAGATTTTGCAGGCGCAATGTGATCCTCGCGCGTGGCAAGATTGTAGATCGGAAGCTTCACGCGCTTCAAGTCCAGCTTCTCGCCGGCAATTACCATCTCGCCTTTGCTGAGCCGATTCTCCATGTAACAATTGCGCAGATAAAATGAGTGATTGGCGGCTGGCATCCGGGTGGCATCGGAATTCCAATACAGCAAATCGAAAGGTGCCGGTTCCTTGCCCTTGAGATAATTGTTGATGACGTAGGGCCATATCAAATCGTTCGAGCGAAGGAGGTTGAAGGCGGTGGCCATCTTCTTGCCTTCGAGATAGCCGCGCTGGCCCATTTCCCGCTCACGCGCGGCGATTTGCTCCTCATCGACGAATACCTTGAGGTCGCCCGCATGAGTGAAATCGACCTGGGCTGTCAACAGGGTTGCCGATCTGATGCGTTCATCGCCCCTGCTGGCCATGTACGCAAGCGTCGTCGCCAACAGAGTGCCGCCGACGCAATAGCCCATGCTGTTGACGTCGCGCTCCCCCGTAGTCTTCTCGATCACGTCAAGCGCTGCAAGCAGGCCCTCCCGCAGGTAGTCTTCGAAGCCTCTTTGGGCGTGTCTCGCATCGGGATTGACCCAGGAGATGACGAATACGGTCACGCCCTGGGCGACACACCATCTGATGAACGATTTCTCCGGATTGAGATCGAGGATATAGAACTTGTTGATCCACGGCGGCACGATCAGCAGCGGCCGTTTGAGGACCATCGCGGTCGATGGCGCATACTGGATGAGCTGCATCAGGTCGTTCTGAAAAATCACCTTGCCCGGCGTAAGCGCAAGATTGCGGCCGACCTCGAACATCTTGTAATCGGATTGACGAATCCGAAGCTCGCCCTGCCCGGCTTGGATATCCTCGGCCAGCAGGTGCATGCCGCGCACCAGGTTCTCGGCTTTGGAGGCAAGAGTCTCCCGGAGAAGCTCGGGATTGGTGAGGACGAAGTTGGAAGGCGCAATCGCATTGGTAATTTGCCGAACGTAGAAATCGGCTTTGTGCAAGGTATGCGGGTCAATGCCCTTGGCATCATGCACCAGCCGCTCCGCCCAGTTTACGGTGAGCAGGTATGCCTGCTTGAGGAAATCAAAGAACTGGTTGCTCGACCATTCTGGATCGGCAAAGCGCTTGTCGCGCGGATCAGGCTTGGCAACCGGGGTAACAGGCTCCCCCGTCATGCGTTTGACCGCATTGCCCCAGAGGTCGAGATAGGCCTTGCCTAGGCTTGATTGGACTTCAAGGGCTCGCTGGGGATCCCGCAGCCAGTAATCCGCGACCTGGCCCAGCGTTTTGACGACATCCGTCACCTCCGCATACTGCTCGTCGACACGGCCTTCCTCACGAGGCCTGAGGTAGGCGGCGAGCGCCTTGCCACCCTCCTCCATCATGCGGGCGACGTTATGGGCGAACTGCTCGACGTCGGCCGGGGCGTTCTTGATTGGCTCCGAGGGGGCTCTCACGGCAAAGCCTTGCTTCTGCGCTGCAGCATCGGTCCGGGAGGGGGGCTTGAAACTCAGATGGACCTCAGCACTGACCGCTGCAAGCCTCGGACCAGATGATCACCGGCTACGATTGCACCACTTCCCTGCGCGGGGCAATCACGTCCAAAGCTGCAACCTTGCTTTTGTCATATTGTCATACTACGCCCCGTAGTGGGTACTCGACTGAATTGGCATTGTTTTTCGGGGGGCCACAGAACAACGGGCCAGGGTGCCGGGCATCCGCATGGCCGGCAGTGCGCAACTAACGCTGATCGGCACCGACAGTAACGAGTATCGCGGCAGAGCCGGCATGGGAGCAAACCCGCAGCTGCACCAGGTATTCGCGAGGTCATTTGTCCTTGCTGCACTGCTCATTTCCGTTGCCGCGATAATTGCCGGCTGCGCGAGCACCATCGCCGACCACGCGCCGAAGGTCATGGGCGGATTGCCGGACAGCACACCCGCGCGCCCCACCGCGCCAGCAGCCTATCCCGCCGTGCACGAGATGCCTCCGCCCCGCAGTAGCAACGTGCTCACCAGCCAGGAGCAAAAGAAGCTGGAGGACGAGCTCGTAGACGCGCGCAATCGCGCTGCTGCTGCGGCCGCCTCGGGGAAACCTGCTGGCGGCACCGGGAACCCGTGATACAAGCCCGTCCGGGCTGCGCAGAGGCTGGTGCTGCGGGTTCAGGGAGTTGGGCCATGGAAGAATTCCACCGCATTCGGCGTCTTCCGCCTTACGTATTCGAGCAGGTCAACCGGGCGAAAGCGCTCGCGCGCAACGCAGGCGCCGACATTGTAGATCTGGGCATGGGGAACCCGGACCTGCCGGCCCCGCCCCATGTGATCGAGAAGCTCAAAGAGACCGTGGGCAAACCCCGTACCGACCGCTATTCCTCCTCGCGCGGCATCCCCGGACTGCGGCGGGCACAGGCTGCATATTACGCCCGGCGGTTCGGGGTGAAGCTCAATCCGGAGACTCAGATTGTCGCCACCCTCGGCTCAAAAGAGGGCTTCGCCAACGTCGCCCAGGCCATCACGGCGCCGGGCGACGTCATTCTCGTCCCCAATCCAAGCTATCCCATCCACGCTTTCGGATTTCTCATGGCCGGCGGAGTGATCCGTTCGGTTCCGTCGGAACCGACGGCAGCCTTTTTCGTGAGCCTGGAGCGCGCGATTGTCCACTCCATTCCAAAGCCGATCGCAGTGATCGTCTGCTACCCCTCCAACCCTACCGCCTATGTGGCGGATCTCGAATTCTACAAAGAGTTGATTCCATTCGCCAAGAAGCACGGCGTGTTCGTCCTTTCCGATCTCGCTTATGCCGAAGTGTATTTCGAGGACAATCCGCCGCCATCCGTGCTGCAAGTGCCCGGCGCCATGGACGTGACGGTCGAATTCACATCGATGTCGAAAACCTATTCGATGCCGGGATGGCGCATGGGGTTTGCGGTCGGAAACGAGCGGATAATCGCCGCTCTCGGCCGGGTCAAATCCTACCTCGACTACGGCGCATTCACTCCCGTCCAGGTTGCTGCTGCCGCGGCGCTCAATGGACCCGACGACTGCATTCGGGAGATGCGAGAAACCTACAAGCGACGGCGCGACGTGCTGGTGGAATCCTTCGGCCGTGCGGGCTGGGAGATCCCGCCGCCGCATGCGTCGATGTTTGCCTGGGCTCCCATTCCCGAGACATTCCAGAGCCTCGGCAGCGTCGAATTCTCAACGCTCCTGGTCGAGAAGGCCGAAGTTGCGGTCTCACCCGGCGTGGCCTTTGGAGAGCACGGC
>DASXIG010000340.1:0-2280 GCA_036498105.1 Xanthobacteraceae bacterium
CTCCGATGCGGTGCAGCCAGGGCTCGCTTTCCCGGTGAGCCTTGGCCGTGTAGACCACGTCATAACCATCGTCGAGCCAATGGGCGACGAGCTCCTCGACCAGAGCGGGCGGATGCTGGCCGTCGCCATCCATGAACAGGACGCCGCCATGGCGGGCATGATCGAGACCGGCGTGGAGAGCTGCCTCCTTTCCGAAGTTACGCGACAAGGCGACGATCTGGATATCCAGGCCATCGGGCGCGAGCGCGCGCGCAGCGGCAAGGGTTGCGTCGCGGCTGCCGTCATCGACGTAGACGACCTCGGTCGCGAGCCCACGCGTCGCCTTCAATCGCCGCGCCACTTCCACGAGCCGGGCGTGGAGCGCTGCGACGTTACTCACCTCGTTGAACAGCGGAATCACGATCGAAAGTCCCGCTTGCGTTGGGGTGCTGGGCACAACCGCACTGGTGCCCGGCGACTGATTGAGCATATCTACAGCCATCTTTGACCTTCGGGAGCCCGCCGGCAGCCTCGAATTTACACGCCTCGTGCGCTCCCCGGGTTATAGTCCATACCTGCATTGATGTCGCAGGCATGGGCACAGGGCGGGTTAGCGCAAAGAGTGAAGGCCACAATCGCGTTTGCTGCAGGGCGGGTCTGCGACCGCATGGCCGGAAGGACCTGAACAGTGCTGCCGGACCGTGCTAAGGCGAGCCTCACGATGCGCGTGCGTACCGGAATAGCTCGTCTGCGGAGCCGGCTCACCGGAGCGTGGGAGCGGCGGGCGCTCATGCTCAAAGCGGCGAGCTTCGCCGCCGTGGGCGTGGTCAATACCTTGATCGATTTGACCGTGTTTCTCACGGCTTATGCCGTTCTCGGTCTGCCGCTCGTCCCGGCCAACCTGCTGGCGTGGCTGGTTGCAGTCTCCGGCTCTTATGCGATGAACTGCTTCATCACTTTCGCTCCGGAGTCCGGCCGTAAGCTCCGCTGGCGGGCCTATGGCGCATTCGTGCTGTCAGGTATTGCCGGCGTGATCGCCAACACGACGACGCTCGTCATCGCCGCCTACTGGATCCCGGTCATAGCCGCAAAGCTGCTCGCCATCGGGGCGAGCTTTGTGGTCAATTTCTCGCTCTCCCATTTCGTTGTGTTCAGGGCGCGGCAGCCGCGGGTCGAAACATCGGCCGAATAGAGAGCTGTCTTCCGAGAGGACCCATGCGCGACGACGAGAATCTGACGACGGAGCGGCCGACCTTCGTCACGCACCTCGAGTGCTCGGCAACCGGCGAGCATTATCCCGCCGACGCGCTGCACAACCTGTCACGCAGCGGCAAGCCCCTGCTCGTGCGCTATGACCTCGATGGAATCCGCAAAGCGCTGAGCAGGGCAGCGCTGGCGCAGAGGCCGCGCGATCTCTGGCGCTACCGCGAGCTTCTGCCGGTGCGCCGGGTGGAGAATATTGTCAGCCTGGGGGAAGCAATGACCCCGCTCGTCGCCATGCCTCGGCTTGCGGCCAAGCTCGGCGCTGGCGATATCCTGGTCAAAGACGAAGGGCGGCTGCCGACCGGCTCGTTCAAGGCGCGCGGCCTTGTCATGGCGGTGTCCATGGGGAAGGCCCTGGGCGTCTCCCACATGGCCATGCCGACCAATGGCAATGCAGGCGCGGCGCTCGCGGCCTATGCTTCCCGGGCGGGCATCAGGAGCACCATATTTTGCCCCGACGACACCCCGGAAGTGAATGTGAGCGAGATCGCGCTGCAAGGCGCAAGCGTCTACCGGGTGAACGGGCTGATCGACGATTGCGGTAAGATCGTCGCCGAGGGCAAGGCCAAGGCGGGTTGGTTCGACACCTCGACCTTGAAGGAGCCCTATCGCATCGAAGGCAAGAAGACCATGGGAATCGAGCTTGCCGAGCAGCTCGGCTGGAGCGTTCCCGACGTTATCCTGTATCCGACCGGTGGCGGCACCGGACTCATCGGCATGTGGAAGGCCTTCGCGGAGCTCGAGGCGATCGGCTTCATCGGCGCGAAGCGCCCGCGCATGGTAGCGGTTCAGGCTGCGGGCTGCGCCCCCATGGTGCGCGCCTACGAACGCGGCGAAGAGCACGCGCCGCGCTGGGAAAATGCGCATACCATCGCGGCCGGCATCCGGGTACCCCAAGCCATCGGCGATTTTCTGATCCTGCGTGCGGTGCGTGAAAGCGGGGGATTTGCGATTGCGGTTCCCGATGACGCCATCACCGCGGGGCTCGATGAAGTGGCGCGCACCGAGGGGTTCCTGATGTGCCCGGAAGGGGCCGCT
>DASXIG010000341.1:0-9320 GCA_036498105.1 Xanthobacteraceae bacterium
GTGCCGCGCGGCCTCGATGATTCGAAAAAGCTCGATCGCGAGACTCGCGAGAAGCTCTACCCGAAGATCTGTGCGAGCGCCCAGGTGTCGGTGGCGTGCGCGCCGCCTTGGCGGATCGATCGCGACAATATCTTGCGAGCCTCGCTCTGGGCATTGGCACGCGCCGTTGCCGGATTGCCGGTGAAGCCGCAGCTCGTATTCGTGGATGGCCGCGACCGCATCGACGTGCATTGCGACTGCCAGCCGGTCATCGACGGCGATGCCATCATCGCGTCCATTGCCGCTGCGTCGATTGTTGCGAAAGTAACCCGCGACCGGCTGATGACGCGATTGGGCCTCCAGTACCCCGGCTATGGCTTCGAGCATCATAAAGGATACAGCGTGCCCGAGCATTTCCATGCGCTGGTGCGGCTGGGCCCCACGATTCATCATCGCCGTTCCTTTGCGCCCGTCGCTGCCGCCTACGGCGATTCGGTGCCGGAGCACGCGGAGGGCGGGCAGCACCAAACATCGTCGTTGCCTCTGTAGCGACGTGGGGCTTATGTACCCGGGTTGCGTCCGTCGGGACGCTATGGTCCCTCGCAGACGGCGCCGCGCCCGTCTCTATTTTCGCTCAGCGCAGAGATCCGGGAAGAATTAGCGGCTTTTCGGAATTACCCTGCAACGTCCTGCCCTGATGCTCTACGTCTCGATCCTGGTAGAACTGTTGCGCTCGCGCCCGGCGGTCACGATGTGGCTGGCAGCGCTTGCGCAAGCGCTGTTGTGGACGCTCGTGCCGACCCTGTTCTACACCGGGCCGCCGGGCGATCTGCCCATGGTGCTCGCCATTGGGCACGAATTCCAGCTCGGATCCTATCTTGGGCCGCCGCTTGCCTTTTGGCTCGCCGAGCTCGCCTTCGACCTGTCGGGGCGCAGCCTTTTTGGGGTTTATCTCGTTTCGCAGATTTGCGTTCTGCTCACGTACTGGGCGGTATACCTCCTCGGAAAGTCCATAGTGGGAGCGCAGCACGCCGCGCTCGCAGTCCTGCTGATGGCGGGCATCGCGGCCTTCACCGTGCCGACGCCCGAATTCGGCCCATTCGTGCTGGCCATGCCGCTCTGGGCGATAGTCCTCCTGCATTATTGGCGCGCTGTAGGGGAGGGAAAGCGAGCGTTTTGGCTGCCGCTCGCCATCGAGATCGGGCTCCTCCTGCTGACAAGCTATCTGGGGGTGATCCTGCTCGGCTTGCTTGTGCTGTTCACGCTCGCAAACAAGCAGGCGCGTCTCGCGCTCAAGTCATATGATCCGCTGATTGCAGCCGGTGTCGCCTGTCTGGTCGCCGCCCCTCATGTCATCTGGATTGTTGATGGGGGAGGGGGACTCCTGCACCTACCGCTGGGGTTGCGCACCCCTTCCGCGGTGCTCGGCAGCCTGACGGGCTGGGTGCGCCAGATCGGCCTGATCTTTGCTGCCCACGCGGGGCTCATCGTGTTGATCGGACTGGTCGCTGGCTGGCCGTGGCCGCGCGGGGAGCCGGCGCCGGTCATTGTGCGGCAGCCGGTCCGTCCCTTCGCGCGGCAATTTGTTTATTTCTTCGCGCTGGCACCGGCGCTGATAGGTTCTTTGTTGGCCGTCATCATTGGAATACCGGGATGGATCGGCGGCATCGCTCCGCTGATCATCCTTTCCGGTCTGGCGGCGGTCTTGATCGCCGGGAATGAGATTACGCTCGTGCGTCAACACATTCTCATTGCCGCGTGGCTGGGGTTGCTGCTTGTGCCCCCGATCATGGCGGCGGGCGCAACGTTCGTCATGCCCTGGCTGGGCGTCGATCTGCGCGTGGGCCAGCCGGCGCAGGCGATGGCCCGCTTCTTCTCCGAGAGCTTCCAGCGCCGCACAGGTTTCCCGTTGCAGATCGTGGGAGGCGATGCACGCACTGCGGCGCTCATTGCTCTCGGTGCGCCCGGCCGCCCTGATGTGTTTCTCAATGCCGCACCCGACCATTCGCCTTGGGTCACGATGGATGCGATCCGGTCTAAAGGCGCGATCATGGCGTGGCCGACCACCGACACTGCCGGCACGCCACCTGCTTTGCTCATGGAGCAGTTCTCGGGACTGGTCCCCGAGGTCCCGCGCGTATTTGAGCGGCGCGTGCAGGGCCGCTTGCCGCTTCTTCGTATTGGCTGGGCCGTTATCCGGCCGCGCGCCGAGGACACCCACCCGGCACCGGACGGCAAATGATGCTGCCCCGCGCGATCACCATGCGCATGAGGGCGCGACCTCAAGCGACCCGCGGGGTGGTCCCTCCGAGAACAGCCTCCATCCACGACCGATCAATGTTCTGGCCGCTCAGGATCACGGCCGCGCGGCGACCCGCAAGCCTCTCGCGCTCTTGCATCAGTGCCGCAAACGATGCCGCTCCGGCGCCTTCCGCGCAATTGTGCGTGGCGCTGAACAGGATGCGGATGGCTTCTGCGATCTCGTCGTCCGACACCTCGACGACGCGCTCGGCTCCGGCTCCGATGATCTCGAGCGCGGTTGCATCCGGCACGCGCACCGCCATGCCGTCGGCGAAAGTGAGCGCGCTGTTGGTTCGCACGATGCCGCCGGCCGCGAGCGACAGCTTATAGGCATTCGCCCGCTCGGCAACCACGCCGACAATCGCGGTGCGAGGGGAAAGCAGATCGCGCACGCCAATCACGCCGCAGATGCCGGAGCCGAGGCCGATCGGAACGTACACGGTATCCAGCTGCTCGACCGAGCAGAACAGCTCGTAAGCGTAGCTCGCAACCCCGAGCACGAAATCCCGGTGGAACGACGGGACGAATTCCAGGCCGCGCTCGGCTGCGAGCACAATGGCATGCTCCCGCGCCTCGTCGAAATCACGACCGTGCTCGATCAGCTCGGCGCCGAGCGCACGCATCGCCGCGTTCTTCTCCGTCGAGTTGCCACGCGGCACCACAATGGCCACGGACAGCCCGACGCGGCGGCCGGCAAACGGAAGCGACTGGCCGTGATTGCCGCGGGTGGCGCTGATGATCCCACGCAGCTGCGGCCGCGCGCGCTTCAGGCGATCGAGATGGACCAGCCCGCCGCGTACCTTGAAAGCGCCGATCGGGGTATGGTTCTCGTGCTTGACGACAACCTCGACGCCGGTATGTGTCCGCAACAGCGGCCACGCATACTGCGGGGTCGGCGGCACGCTCGTGCGCACGAGCGGCATGACGCTTTCGAGCTCGGCCAGCGTGAACATGGGTCTATCTGGGATCAGAACCGCCGGTGGCGCCAAACGCCTAGACAAATAGCACCGGCCTTTATTACCGCACGCAGATTGGGTCAGATCGAGAATGGGTCTATTATGTTGACGTCTCGCTTGGCAAAGCGGCCATAGGATCGGGTCCGAACCGGTTCGGCCCGACGGTCCCCCGCATGCAGTACCAGGCCAGCAGCACGATGATCCCGATGAGGGTGAAAACCAGCAAAATCCACCATCCCGTTCGATCCAGGTCGTGCAAGCGCCTCACCGAGACCGCCAGGCCGGGCAGGAAAAGAGCGAGATTGACGAGCGTCTGGACGGGACTGAAGGTCGATGACGAGAACAGCGCCAGATCGATCAGCTCTCCCGCGATCGAGGCGAGCGCAGCGAACAGCGTCCAATACCAGAACTCCGAACGTATCGCTCGCCCGGCAAAATTCACGTAGTTGTTGAATCCAGACGAAATTGCCTGAGTAAAATTCATCTCCCGCCTCCGTTATGATGTATGCCAATGTAGCATCCGGGCTCCGGCAGCTGCAACGCATTGGTGCCACGCGAGGAGGGGAGACGTCATGCCGCTGAACATCAAGGAGATCATCGACATCAGCCTCGAGCTCGACGATTCCAAATTCAGCATGCGCACGCCTCCCGGCTTCAAGAAGGACATGCAGTTCAAGGTGGAGGTGCTCAAGGAGCATGACGCCCCCGAAGGGGCCGGCCAGATCGTGCGCGGGGTGCACATGCGCCTGCACGCCGGCAGCCACATCGACGCTCCCGAGCACAACGTCAAAGGCGGCAAGCAGGTACAGGATTTGCCGCTGGAGACGTTCACCGGGGATGCCGTCGTCGCCGACCTGCGGCACCTCGTTCCCGGCAAGGCGATCACCGCGGACGAGCTGGGAAAAGCGGTGGGCGCCATTATCCGGCGCGGCGACCGCCTGCTGCTCCGTACCGATATCAACAAGACCTACATGCTGAACGACTGGGCGAAGCGCGCGCCGTATCTGCGCTCCGACGGCACGCAGTGGTGCATCGACAAGGGCGTCGTGCTGGTGGGCTACGACTTCTATCACGGGGTCGACGAGCCGGGCGCCCCGCGCGTGTTCAATGCCTCGCGCACCTTCAGCGAGGCCGGTATCGTGACCTTGCCCTATCTGAACAATCTCGATCGCATCCCCGAGCAGCGGGTGACCTTGGTGGCGCTCCCGCTCAAGCTCGTCGGCGCCGAAGCTTCACCGGTGCGCGCGGTGGTCCTGGCGTAGCCGTAAAAAGGAGATGCTCATGCGGGAACTGATGCTTCGTGCGCCGTGCGCGGTGGCAATCGCGGCCGGCTCCCTCTTGATTGCGCTTGGTTCGGCTGTTGCGCAGGTGCCGGATCCGGCATTGCGAGGAACGGTTTCTTCGGACCGGGAAGGCCGCATGGAAGGCGTCGTCGTCAGCGCCAAGCAGACGGGCTCGACGATCACCGTCAGCGTGGTGAGCGATGCAAAAGGCGAGTACAGCTTCCCTGCCTCTCGATTGCGGCAAGGACACTATGATCTGTCGACAAGGGCTGTCGGTTACGTTTTGGACAGTGCACGGTCTGTGGATGTCGCAGACGGAAAAGCCGCCGCAGCGGATCTGACGCTTAAGCCGACCGGCGAGCTTGCCGATCAGCTCACCAATGCGGAATGGATTGCGAGCGCGACGGGTGAGGAGAGCATCAAAAGGCTGCTGCTCAATTGCACGGACTGTCACGGGGTGCAGAGGATCTTCCAATCCCGCCATAGCGCTGCCGATTTCCGCAAGGTGTTCGAGCGCATGGCGGGCTATTATCCCGGCGCATCGGATTTGCAGCCCCAGCGCCTCGTCGGCGCTCACCGCCGGCCGGCCGTGCCTGCCGCCGCAGAACAGAAATTCGCGGACTATCTGGCCAGCATCAATCTGAGCGAAAGCCCGAAGGCGCCTTTCGAGCTCAAGAGCTTTGCCCGCCCGAGCGGGCGTGCGACCAAGGTCGTCATCACCGAATACGACCTTCCACGCAGAGAGATCCAGCCGCACGATGTGATCGTCGATCCGGACGGAATGGTCTGGTACTCCCATTTCGGCGAGCAGTTCCTCTCGCGGCTTGATCCGCGGACCGGCAAGGTCACCGACTTTCCCATTCCGGTGCAAAAGCAGGGTCACCCCAAGGGCACGCTCGACCTCGAGATCGATGCCGACGGAGCCATCTGGGTCGCGCTGATGTACCAGACCGGTATTGCAAGGTTTGATCGCGCGACCGAGACGTTTCGCATCTACCCCATACCGAAGGAATGGCAGCAGGATGCCACGCAATAGTCCCATTTCTCGGTAGCGGCGACCAAGGTCGACGGCAAAGCCTGGGTCAAGAACACGGATCGCTCCCAGGTGATGCGCCTCGATCTCGACAGTGGGCAGTACGAGAATTTGGGGACCTTCCGCAACCCGAAGAACGACCGCCCGATCGGGATCTACGGCATCTACGCGGACCAGCAGAACAATGCCTACATTCTCGAGTTCCCGTTCGGCGGGATCGGAAAGATCGATGCCGGGACCGGCCAGATCGCGTTTTACGAGACCTTGACGCCGAACGCCCGCGCCCGCCGCGGCCGTGTCGATCATCTCAACAGGCTGTGGTTCGCCGAGTATGGCGGCAACGGTATCGGCATGTTCGATCCGAAGACAGAAAAGATCACCGAGTGGAAGTTCCCGTTGCCGTGGGAGGCGCCCTACGACGTCGTGCTCGACCGCCACGGCGAGGCTTGGGAGGTGAATGAAACATCCGACCGCGTCGGCCGGCTCGATCCAGAGACTGGAGCCATCACCGAATACCTGCTGCCGCGCAGCAGCAACTTCCGCCGCGTCTTCGTAGATGATCGTATGCGCCCGGCCACTGTCTGGGTCGGCAACAATCTCGGTGCCGCGGTGATCAAGATCGAACCGCTGGATTAGCGGGGTGTTTGCAACGATTAATTCATGCCATGGGGCATACGCCGTAAGTGACCTTAGAAAACTTCGAGGAGATTGTGATGCGCAAATATCCGCTGGCAGCGTTTCTAATATTTTTCCTGATTTCCGCTCCCGCCCTTGCGCAATCGCCTCCGCCCGCCGATGCTTTGGAGGCGGCACGGGAGCTGATTGTGACCATGCGGGCGACCGAGCAGTACAGGGCGATCATGCCGGCGATTTTCCAGGCGCTGAAGCCCGCAATTGTGCAGAACCGGCCGGAAGTCGCACGGGACTTCGATGAGCTGATGCCGATTCTCCTGCAAGCGATGACACCGCGCTTGAACGAGCTCGCCGAGCTCACGGCCGGGGTCTACGCCGCGAACTTCGCGGCGAGCGAGCTGCGTGAAGTCACGGCATTCTACCATACGCCGACCGGTGAAAAATTTCTGCAAAAGCTTCCTCTGGTCACTCAGCAAAGCATGGCGGCCGGTCAGAAATTCGGGCAAGAAATCGCGGCGGAGCTGCGAACGCGCATGACCGAGGAGTTGCGCAAGCGCGGCCACAATATTTAAGGCTCCCACGGTCGCTCAAGGCTTGACATTCCTTGACGCTTCCGGTGCGGGTTACGCAACAGGCGAGGCTGGGATGAGCAAGCGCATCCTCGTGGTCGAGGATCAGGAGGACAATCGGCAGATCGTGCGCGACCTCCTGACCATCACGGATTATGAGGTGATCGAGGCAGAAAACGGTGAGCAGGCGCTTGCGGCCGTGGCCAAACAACGGCCGGACCTCATCCTTATGGATATCCAGCTTCCGGTGATGGACGGCTACGAAGCAACGCGCCGCATCAAGGCTGACCCTGCGCTCTGCGCGATTCCCATTATTGCAGTTACGTCCTATGCCTTGAGCGGGGACGAGGAAAAAGCGCGCGCGGCCGGCTGCGACGATTTCGTGCCGAAACCGTTCAGTCCGCGTCAGCTGCTGGCAAAGATCCGGAAATACCTGCCGTAGAGGATTTTCCAGGAAAGTAGACACCGGTTTTCCGCAGAAAATGCGGCCGAATCAAAATGCTGGAGCGCTTTTCGATTCCAGCAAACCGAAAAGCGCTCTAGGATGCCGAGCCATGCTGTCGAAGCTCAAGGAGATTTGGGCCCGTCTCACCGCGGGCGGCGAGCCGAGCGAATCTGCCGGGCCCGCTGTGCCTCCGGTCGAGTACAAGGGATATCGGATCCGGCCGGCGCCGTACCGCACGAACTCGCTCTATCAGACTGCAGGGACGATCGAAAAGGATGCGCCCGACGGTTTGAAGCAGCATCGTTTCGTTCGGGCGGATACGCATCACAGCAGAGAGGACGCAATCGCCTTTGCCATCGCGAAGGCCAAACAGATCATCGATTTGCAGGGCGACCGCATTTTTGCAGAAAGGAATGAGGGGTGAGTTGTTGGCATCGGGACGGTAGACGCGGGTTCGGGCTCGTCGTGGCGCTCGCTGCAGCACTCTGGCTTGCGGATGCAGCTGTTACTGTTGCGCTTTCCCAGGCTGAGGAGGCAGCAGCGGGCGATTCGCGGAGTTCCGGGCTGATCGCGCTCCCGCCTGGAACAGAAGCGGACAGGCCGTCTTTCCTGCTCGATGACCTCGCCGGTGTTCAATATGAGCTTTCGAAGACACGCGCGAATCTCGTGTTGGTTCATTTCTTCGCGACCTGGTGCGAACCATGCCGCGAAGAACTGCCGGCCCTCCAGCGGCTGATACAACGCGACGGGAGCGGCAATCTTGCGGTTCTCGCCCTCTCCGTTGGTGAGCCTGACGAGCGGGTCCGTCGTTTCTTCGCGACAATGCCGCTGAGCTTTCCTATTCTACTGGACCGCGACCGTGCGGTAGCTAAAATCTGGGGTGTTCAGACCCTGCCCAGCACGTTCGTGCTCAATCGTGAGCTCAAGCCCCGCCTCATGGCGGAAGGCGAATTCGAGTGGGACCGTTTCAAGCCCGAAGAGCTTTCGGAGGCAGTCGGAAGCGGGCACTAGGTGACCCCATCAGGCAAAGGCGGGGGAGTAAATTGCTCAGGTAAGGAGAATTGAAATGAAGATGAACCGGCGCGATGTTCTCAATACAGGCTTGTCCGCGTCAGCGCTTGCGCTATTCCCCCGCAGCGCGTCGGCGCAGAATGCCTTTACTCCACGCCCTGAGAGCTGGCGCACGTTCGAGATAACCACGCGCCTGGACCTTGAGAACGGGCGGGGCCCAGCCCAGGCATGGATCCCGCTGCCGGCGGTCGATGAGCCGGAATGGACGCGTCCGCTGGGAAACAGCTGGAGCACTAACGCGCGCACGGCCGTGATCGAGCGTGACGGCAAATACGGTGCGCAAATGCTCCGCCTGGAATGGGACGTTGGCGAAGCGCCGGTGGTGGAGGTGACCAGCCGGTTCACCACGCGTGATCGCGCGGTCGATCTTACGAAATTCGCAAACGCGGCGCCGCTCTCCGGGCGAGAGCGCCAGCTCTACACCGAGGCGACGGCCCTTATCCCCACAGATGGAATTGTCGCGCGGACGGCCAGCATGATCACCACGAATGCGACCTCCGAGCTTGCGAAGGCGCGCGGCATATACGAGTGGATTGTCGACAACACCTTCCGCAATCCCAAGACCCGCGGCTGCGGGGTGGGAGACATCGCGGCGATGCTGCGCGCCGGGGATCTCGGCGGCAAATGCGCGGACCTCAACGCCCTCTATGTCGGACTTGCGCGGGCGTCCGGGCTGCCCGCCCGCGACGTCTATGGGATTCGCGTCGCGCCCTCGAAATTCGGATACAAGAGCCTGGGAGCGGGATCGGCGAACGTCACCAAAGCGCAGCACTGCAGGGCAGAGGTCTACCTCGCGGGATTCGGCTGGGTCCCAGTCGATCCCGCCGACGTGCGCAAGGTCGTGCTCGAGGAGCCGCCGGGCAATCTGCCCCTGGCCGACGCGAAGGTGACAGCCGCGCGCAAGACGCTATTCGGCGCCTGGGAGACGAATTGGCTCGCCTACAACGTGGCACACGACGTGGCGTTGCCGGGCTCGAAGGGCGCCCCGGTCGAATTTCTCATGTATCCGCAGGCCGAGATTGCCGGCACGCGGCTCGACAGTCTCGACCC
>DASXIG010000342.1:0-2479 GCA_036498105.1 Xanthobacteraceae bacterium
TGTGGATCTCGTTTCGACCAACGCGGCCAGGATCATGGGACTTTATCCGAGAAAAGGGGCGATAACGGTCGGCAGCGATGCCGACATCACCATCCTCGACCCGACCCGGCGCGGCAAGGTCCGCGCAGCCGATCTGCACGAGACCGACTATACGCCCTGGGAAGGGCACGACATCTTCGCCTGGCCGGTGATGACCATGCTGCGGGGGAAGGTGATGGTTGAGAACGGTAAGTATTTCGGGACTTCAAAGGACGGGCAGTATCTCAAACGCAAGATCGCGGCCGGGATACGCAACGGACCTGCGCTTTGAGCGGGCTCGGCACAGAGACTTTGCGAGAGCTGCTGGAGCAGAGTCTCGCGGCTTGGCATCTCGCTGGTAGCGTGCAGAGCGCTGGCGATGGCGCAGTCTTGCTGTCCTGCAATGCCGTCGGGATTCGCGTCGAGCCCGCGCCGCAGGGTTCGCCGTTCCGCTGGATGGTGACGGCGCGCGGCCGCACGCGCGGAGCAATCTCGCTGATAGCCGTGCTGCGGCAGGTTCGCGCAACCATCGAGCCCGGATACGAAAGGCACCGCGTGCGGGTCATGCCCGCTCCGGTGCTGCCCCCGTGATCGGTGTTCTGGTCCTCACCGGCTTTCTCGGCAGCGGCAAGACCACGCTCCTGCGCTACTTGCTGCACCAGCCCGCATTCTCGCGGACGGCCGTGATCATCAATGAATTCGGCGAGATCGGTCTCGATCACGAGCTGATCGAAGCGAGCACGGACAGCTTCATCGAGCTGCAGACCGGATGCCTCTGCTGCAAGATCCGAAATGACCTTATCGAGACCCTCGACGATATGCTGCGCCGGCGCGATCAGGGCACGGTTCCCCCGTTTACCCGCACTGTCATCGAGACGAGCGGGCTTGCCGATCCCGCGCCAATCCTCCAGACGCTGATGACCCATGCCGGCGGCCGCCTTGTTCTGGAAGGCGTGGTGGCGACGGTGGACGCTGTGAATGGCTCAGCGACGCTCGGACGTGAAGCGATCTGCGCAAAGCAGCTGGCGCTCGCAGACAGGCTCGTTCTGACAAAATCGGATCTTGCAATTGATGACCAGCGCGCGCTGCTCGGCCGGCTGGCGGCGCTCAATCCGGCGGCACCGGTCGTGACCGCGCACCACGGAAAAATCGATCCGCGCGTGCTCGAGGGGATCGCATTTGACCCTCACGCCAAATCTCCAGCCATCGAGTCTCCAGCCATTGCCGCCTGGTTGCGCGAGGCTGCGGCAGGCAACAGTCACGTGCGTGACCGGCATGATCCGGAGATCCAGACCTACGCCATCGTGCGCCATGAGCCGATCCACGCCGTGGCCTTGACACTGTTTCTGGAAGCGCTGGCGGAGCATTGCGGAGGGGGCCTCCTGCGCCTCAAAGGCATTGTGGGCATTGCCGAGAGCCCCGGACGCCCGGCCGTCATTCATGGTGTCCAGCACGTGTTTCATCCGCCTGCCTGGCTCGCGCATTGGCCTTCCGATGACCGCCGGACCAGAATTGTTTTCATCACCCGCGGCATCCCGCGCAGATGGGTCGAGGTGCTGCTCGAGGCGCTGGACGCGGAAGTCCGGATTTGTAGAGTGTGTTAGCGGCCGATCTCGCTTTTGCGAGATCGGCAGCGTAACCCACCGCCGATTTGGTGGGTTACGCCTCATAATCAGCTGAACCGCCTGACGAATGAGCGTGGTGCGCTAAAAACGCGCATTCGCGGGCGGAGCATGCCTGTAGTCAGGCCGGCGGCAGTTTCGTATAACGTACTTGCATCGTTCAATGCTCTCCGTCCGGGTGTGAGATGCAGGCGGCCTGCTGGCCGACGGGACTCTGTGAGGACGCGCAAATCGGAGACAACCATGCAGGTTACGAGGGACACCTTCATTCAGGCCGTCACGGCAGCCGCAGTTATTACGGCGCTCGGCTCGGCGCCGGCACCCGCGCATGCCGCCGACGTGGTCAAGATCGGCGCGCCCGTTGCGCTGACCGGTGGGCTTGCCGATGAGGGCAAGAAACAGGACGCCGTCTGGGACATGTGGCTCGCCAAGGTCAACGCGGCCGGAGGGATCAACGTCGGCGGCAAGAAGATGAAGGTCGAGCTGGTCAAATATGATTACCAGTCCGACGGCCAACGCGCCGCGCAACTCGCCGAGAAGCTCATCAACGACGATAAGGTCGATGCCATGCTGTCGCCCTACGGTTCCGGGCACACCAAGATCGTGGCGACGGTCGCCGAACGTTATCAGATGCCTTTGCTCGCCTGTGTCGCCTCGTCCGAGTCGGTCTTCGATCAGAAGTTCAAGTATCTGTTCGGGACATTGTCGCCCAACGGCGGCATGACGGATGCCATGGTGGCGTTCTTCAAGAGCAAGATGCCCAGCCTCAAACGAGTTGCTGTTTTAGGACGTGACGACGTCTTCCCGAAATCCATGGCGGAGGGCACATCCGCCGCGGC
>DASXIG010000343.1:0-1541 GCA_036498105.1 Xanthobacteraceae bacterium
GGTCGGGCAAGTGAGGCGAAGCGTCATGCAGCCAGCGATCATTATCGTGATGGGCGTGTCCGGCGCCGGCAAGACCACCATCGCAGCGATGCTGGCCATGCGGCTCGGCTGGACCTACGAGGACGCCGACTGGTTTCACCCGCCCGCAAACGTCGAAAAGATGCATGCCGGCAAGCCGCTCACCGATGAGGACCGTTGGCCGTGGCTCCAAGCGATCGCGCAATCCATCGATGCTACTCGACGTGCCGGCCGGCATGCCGTCATCGCGTGCTCCGCGCTCAAGCGCGCCTATCGCGACATCCTGATCGGGAGCCGGGAGGACGTACGTCTCGTCTATCTCAAGGGCGAGCGGGAGCTGATCTCTCGCAGAATGACCTTGCGCCATGGGCATTTCATGCCGCCCGCGCTGCTGGAGAGCCAGTTCGCCACGCTCGAGGAGCCGGCCGGGGAGGAACATGCCATCGTGGTATCGATCGATGCGCGTCCCCATGACATTGTCGAGCGCATAGTCGCCAGGCTCGGGATCGGGACCAGCGACGCTATTACCGCCAGAGAGTCGCCGTGAGTTGGATCGCTCAAATTCCCCGAGCCGCTTCGGATCGGTTTTCCGGCCCGTGCGACAGGGGCGGTTGACGCGCCCGCCTACCCTTGCTTTCTGGGGCGCTTGCCGGCGCAAACGGCATGCGCGACAGTTGGGTTCGGAAATGATGCGACGCATTGAAACAGGCCCGGCATGAAGTTTACCGGCGACATCGCAATCGGTGCTCCGCGCGAAGCGGTGTTCGCGAAAATGCGTGACGCGAAATTCTTTGCGTCCTGCGTGGAAGGCGTGCACGATCTCGTCGAGATCGATGGCGATCACTACAACGCGGTGCTGGAAACGAAAGTCGCCTATCTCAAGTTCAGGTTCAATGTCGCGGTGGAAGTGCTGCGGGCCGATCCGCCGAGCGAGATCGAGGCCAGGATCGAGGGAACGCCGAGTGGGATCGTCGGACGGCTTAGCGCACGTTCGCTCACACGGCTGGTGGAGGAAAATGGAGGGACCAGGGTGAGCTATGAATTGGATGCGGCGCTGACCGGCAAGCTGGGCAGCCTGGGGCAGCCGGTCCTGCGCGCGAAGGCGCGGGAGATGGAGCGGCAATTCGCCGAGCGCATTCGGACCGCCTTCGCCGCCGGGACGACCGAGAGTGCCGCATGAC
The DNA here is from genome assembly GCA_036498105.1 of Xanthobacteraceae bacterium. Classification (GTDB taxonomy): domain Bacteria; phylum Pseudomonadota; class Alphaproteobacteria; order Rhizobiales; family Xanthobacteraceae; genus VAZQ01. The sequence goes on from DASXIG010000343.1 coordinate 1,200, forward strand.
ACCGTTCGAGCTGCTCGAGCCCGCTTCGCTGGCGGAGGCGATCGGCCTCCTTGATGCTGAAGATTCCAGCGTGCGGCCGATCGCCGGCGGGACCGCGCTCATGCTGATGATGAAGGCGGGCGTGTTCCGCCCGCGCCGGCTGGTGAGCCTGCGCAAGCTCCACCCCGAGCTGTCGCGCATCACCGCCGGGTCAGGGGGGGGGCTCAGCATCGGCGCCATGTGCCCGCTTTCCGCGGTCGAGCGATCGCCCGATGTGGCGCGCGCGGTGCCGGTCATAACGCGTACCATGCGCCGGCTTTCCAATGTGCGGGTGCGCAACGTCGCAACCATCGGCGGCAATCT
>DASXIG010000344.1:0-10736 GCA_036498105.1 Xanthobacteraceae bacterium
GACGCCGTATAGGCAATCTTTCCGACAATGTTCCGGAAGTGGACAAGCGGATCTTCCACGCTGCGCTGGAGCTTGAACATGAACTGAGTAGCGGTATCGAATACCTGCTCGAGAACCAGGTAATCCATGTCGGTCGGTCCAACCAGCCGCTTCCGCAGCGTCTTGCGCACGCGCTTGCGCGCTTCCTTGGCGGCCTGCTGGGCGTATGCTTGGTACTCCCTGGCGACATTGATCTGCCTGTTCAGCCGGGTGATGATCGAGTCGTAAAGGAGCGTCGCTCTGAACAGCTGGATCGTTTCCAGAGACACCGGCACCCCGTACTCCTGTGCAACCTCGATGTAGCGAAGCCACGCGGAAGCGGAGCTGCGTTCCCACCACTCCGCATCCTTGCTCATCATGGCAAAGACCCAGTCGGCATAGACCTGCTCCATCGTGCTGGCCAATCGGTGGACGTCCATGGGGGGGAGCGGGCCGGCGAAATTGAGCGAGGCATGGACCATCCGGGTAATATCGCCCTGCATCACATGGTACTGGAGCTCGCGCCAACCCTTTCGGGTCTGGGTTGAAAACCTTCCGATGGCCCCGAAGTCGATGAAGCAGAGCTTGTTGTCCGGCAGGACAACGATGTTGGCCGGATGGGGATCGGCGTGATAGAACATCTCCTCGAGCAGCTCACGCTGCATGATCCGGACGATCTTGCGGGCGAGCGATTTCGGCTCGATACCGCGGGCGCGAAAGGTCTGCAGGAACTCCTGATCGTTGCTGTCGACCGCGGCTATGAGCTCCCACATCCACACGCCCGATACTAGCTCGCTAACCATCACTTCTTCGGTGCAGTACTTGAAATAAACCTTGGGCGCCGTGACTTCGCCGCGCTTCTTTGAGCGCCGCCGGAACAGATCGGTGTAGCGCGCCTCGGCGCGAAAGTTCAGCTCGTTGAACAGCATCGTCCGTAGGTCCTGCCGGAAGCGTCCGGTCAGGCCCGGCCGTATCAGCGTGAGTGTTTCCGCCACGTTCAACAGCCAGTCGAACGCGCGCAGATCGGCGGCAAGCATTTGACCGATCCCTGGTCGCCGCACTTTCACTGCCACGCGCTCGCCGGTCTTCAACGTCGCCTGGTATACGCAAGCCAGCGACGCCGAGCCGATGGGGTCGGGGTCGAAAGCATCGAACACCTCGTGCAGCTGCCGTCCAAGGCTGCGCTCGATGATCGCAATGGCCTGCGGGGTGGGGAACGGAGGGACTTGGTCCAGCATCTTGCCCAGTTCCGCGCAATACGCATAGGGCAGGATATCGGCGCGCAGCGAGAGCTGCTGTCCGAGCTTGGCCAGGCTGGGACCCGCTTCCTCGAATACGCGGCGCAGGCGCGACGCACGCCCTTGAATGCTGTGGCGTCGCAGGACAAAGTCATAGCCGTTGCCGCAGAAAAACTGGGTTGCGCCCCACACCCAGGCGAACAACCGGAAAACCGGCCGGATGATCCCGGGTTTGAACACCACGCGGCGCACCCGCGGCAAAACGACTGCCGCGCTCGCCGGCGAGTGCGTGATCTTCCGGCGCGGCATCGAGCGCACGACGTTCAAGCCGTCCTGCGGCGTGCCCGCTGTTGCCTGAGCGGGAGCCGCCGCGGCGTGCGGCCAGCGCCGGAAGCCCGCCGCGACGGCGCGCCTAATTCTCTCCGCGCGGGCACTATTCATCCGGAGCTCGCTTCAGGGCTTCCCATGGTCGGGTCATTCATCCATGGATTTGCGGGAAATTCAAATCGGGCATGATTGCCGGGCAATTTCTGAGCATTCATCCGCGGCGGCATTCATTGTAATTGACTCTGTTATCCGCGCTACTGGACGATACAGTTAGGCAGTGATAACGCTTCGTTTTGAGGTTCCGCGTGCGGGTCATCATTGCGGGAACAGACGGAGAGCCTACCGAGGAACCGCTCCATGCGAGCCGGTTCACTTGCTGATAGGGATACCGGAGCGAGACACGGATGGCTCTCAACATCTCGGCGTGGTCGATCCGACAGCCGCTTCCTCCATTGGTGATAGCGCTCGCAGTGGTCGCGCTGGGGTATTTGAGCTTCAACAAGCTGCCGATCACGCGCATGCCGAAGGCCGATGTTCCGGTCGTCTCGGTGATCGTCTCGCAATTCGGTGCGGCGCCTGCCGAGCTCGAAGCGCAAGTCACGAAGACGATCGAGGACGCCGTCGCGGGCGTCGAAGGCGCCCAGAAGATCAATTCTTCGGTCACCGACGGATTGTCGATCACGACCGTCGCCTTTCGGCTGGAAACCAATACCGATCGCGCGCTTAACGACGTGAAGGACGCGGTCACGCGAGTGCGCGCCAATCTGCCGCGCTCGATCGACGAGCCGCTAATTCAGCGCGTCGACATCGCCGGCCTGCCCATTCTCACCTATGCAGCGATCGCGCCCAGCAAGACACCCGAGCAGATCTCCTGGTTCGTAGAGGATGTGGTCATACGTGAGCTGCAAGGGGTGCGCGGGGTGGCGCGCGTCGAGCGTATCGGCAGCGTGGAACGCGAGATTCGCGTGGGCCTCGATCCGGTTCGCCTGCAAGGCTTCGGATTGACGCCGCTCGATGTCAGCCGCCAGCTGCGTGGCAGCAACGTCGACCTCGCCGGCGGGCGCGCCGAGATCGGCGGGCGCGACCAGGCGATCCGTACGCTCGCCGGTGCCAAAACGGTAGCCGATCTGGCAGCGACGAGGATCGCGCTGCCGACCGGAGGCGAGGTCAGGCTCGATGACCTCGGGCTCATCAACGACACCATTGCCGAGCCGCGAACCTTCGCGCGCGTCGATGGGGCGCCGGTGGTTGGTTTCAGCATCTTACGCGCCAAGGGCGCCAGCGATGTCGTGGTCGCAGATGCCGTCCAGGCCCGGATCGACGCTATCAAGGCTGCGAATCCGGGTACCGACCTCAAGCTGATCGACAGCTCGGTCACCTTCACGCTTGGCAACTACGAGTCGGCGATGCACACGCTGTACGAAGGCGCCGCGCTTGCCGTGCTCGTGGTGTTCTTGTTCCTGCGCGATATCCGGGCGACCCTGATCGCGGCGATCACCCTGCCGTTGTCGATCCTTCCCGCCTTCTGGGCCATGGACGTGGCCGGCTTTTCGCTCAACGTTGTAAGCCTGCTGGCGATCACCTTGAGCACCGGCATTCTGGTGGACGACGCCATTGTCGAGATCGAGAACATCATCCGGCACATACGGATGGGAAAATCGCCGTACCAGGCGGCCTTGGACGCGGCCGATGAAATAGGCTTGGCGGTGATCGCGATCAGTCTCACCATCATCGCGGTCTTCATACCGGCAAGCTTCATGTCGACTCTGATCGGGCAGTTCTTCAAGCAATTCGGGCTGACCATCTCGGTTCAGGTATTTTTCTCGCTGCTGTGCGCGCGCTTCATAACACCCCTGCTCGCCGCCTATTTTCTCAAGCCGCATCAGCATGCGGAGAAAGCCGGCGGACCAATCAGCCGGTTCTACGACAGGCTGCTCAGTGTTTCCGTGCGGCACCGCTTTCTCACCATCGGTTTTGGCCTCGTCTGCTTTGCGTTGTCGCTTCTGAGCACTCGACTGCTGCCGTCGGGGTTCATGCCGGCCGTCGACACGGCGCGAACGCTGCTCGCGGTCGAGTTGCCGCCGGGCTCGCAGCTCGGCGATGCCGAAGTGGTCACGGAGGCGATCAGCAAACGCCTGCGCCGTCCCGAGATCGAGAGCATCTTTGTTGACGGCGGTCGGATCCCGCCGGCCACGGTCGAAGTTCGCAAGGCCACGCTGACCATCAATTACGTGCCGAAGTCCAATCGATCGCTCACCCAGGAGCAGATCGAGCGCGAGATCAGCCGCAGCCTCGCCGACATACCCGATATTCGGTACTGGTTCCTGGGCGACGAAAACGGCAAGCGCAACGTCAACCTGATCGTGACCGGACAGGACAATGACATGGTCACGAACGTCACCTCCGAACTCGCGGCGCAGATGCGCCGGATCCCGACCATAACCAACGTCATAGCCGCGACCAGCCTGAACCGGCCGGAGCTGCGGATTTATCCGCGGCGGGATCTGGCCGTGCGTCTGGGCATATCGACGGAGAGTCTGTCCGAGACCATTCGGGTGGCGACGATCGGGGATGTCGGACCGGCACTGGCCAAATTCAATGCCGGCGATCGGATCGTGCCGATCCGGGTTCTGCTCGAGGAAAACGCCCGCGCAGACCGGCAGGTGCTGGAGCAGCTCCGGGTGCCGTCTCCTCGGGGCGTGGCCGTTCCGCTGAGCGCGCTTGCCGACATCCGCTTCGGCGAGGGTCCCATCAGCATCAATCGCTACGACCGGCAGCGGCAGGCAACCATCGATGCGGACTACGTCGCCGGGACTGCGTTGAGCGACGCCATGGACGCGGTCAAGGCGCTGTCGGTGATGAAGAACCCGCCCCCGGGTATCACGATCCGGGAAGGCGGCGACGCCGAGCTGCAGACCGAGATGTTCGAGGGCTTCGGCTCGGCCATGCGCAACGGCCTGCTCATGGTCTATGTGGTGCTCGCAGTTCTCTTCGGCAGCCTGCTGCAACCCCTGACGATCCTGTTCTCGTTGCCATTATCGGTCGGCGGCGCGATCATCGGGCTGCTCCTCACCAACAAGCCTCTGAGCATGCCGGTTGCGATCGGCATATTGATGCTCATGGGCATCGTCACCAAGAACGCGATCATGCTCGTCGACTTTGCAATCGAGGCCATGCACAATGGCGTCGAGCGAACGGCCGCTATCATCGACGCGGGACAGAAGCGGGCTCGCCCCATAGTGATGACGACCATTGCCATGGCCGCCGGCATGCTTCCGAGCGCCCTGGCATTCGGAGCGAGCGGCGAGTTCCGCTCTCCCATGGCGATAGCCGTGATCGCAGGGCTGATCGCGTCCACCTTCCTGTCCCTGGTGTTCGTTCCGGCGGCCTTCACGATCGTCGATGATGTCGGGCGGCTCTCCTGGGCTCTGTTCGCGCGCTACGTGACCGGCGAGCACAAGCCCGCCTCACCGCCCTGTCAGGCGAGCAAAGCCGGACCTGGCAAAGTCGGACCTGACAGCGCGCCGGTCAAAACGGCGGCCAAGCGGTTTGCGCCCCTTCACGCAGCCTTCACGCGATTTTATGCGAGCATAGCTCAATTCATAAATTCGGTGCTGCGCAGGTTTTCGTCGTTTGTCGCACCGCGTGGCACAAAAGCTTGAGGCACTGCTCGTCAGCGAAACACCGGGCGGACGCGGAGACCATCGGCCGCCGGGTCGCCAGCGGCACTGCGAATTTGCCAAGGACAAAAGCTGGTGAGTAGTCAGACCGTAAGCGGCCGATCCCAGTCACTGCCTGCTCAGGACGATGGCGCAGATTGCATGGCCATGCGACAGCGGTCGATAGCGACTTCGCGCATTCAGGCCGGCATCGAGTCGGCAACCACAGCCCTGCTCAAGTGCCAGAAGCCTGACGGTCACTGGGTGTTCGAGTGCGAGTCCGATTCGACCACTCCGGCCGAATACGTTCTATTGCGACATTATCTCGCAGAACCCGTCGACACGGTCCTGGAAGCGAAGATCGCGAATTATCTGCGCCGGATCCAGGGTGCACACGGCGGCTGGCCGTTGTTTCATGATGGCGAGTTCGACATGAGCGCCAGCGTCAAGGCGTATTTCGGCTTGAAAATGATCGGCGATTCCCCTGACGCCCCACACATGGTGCGCGCCCGCGAGGCCATTCGCGCACGCGGCGGCGCTTCCCGGGCCAATGTGTTCACTCGCATTTTGCTCGCTCTTTTCGGGTTCATTCCTTGGCGGGCGCTTCCGCTGATGCCGGTCGAGATCATGCTGCTGCCGAGATGGTTTCCGTTCCACCTCGATAAAATCTCGTTTTGGAGCCGCTGCACCGTGACTCCATTGCTGGTGCTCCAGGCACTGAAGCCGAAGGCCCGCAATCCCAAAGGCATCGACGTCGACGAGCTCTTTCTCGAGCCGCTGGAGAAAAGAGGCGCGGCGCCCAGAGCGCCGCACCAGAACCCGGCATGGTTCTGGTTTTTCAGTGGCATCGATTTCGTGTTGCACATGGTTGAGCCGTATTTTCCCAAGCGCATGCGCCAGCGTGCAATCGATCGGGCCGTGGCGTGGGTGACCGAGCGGCTCAACGGGGAAGATGGGCTGGGCGCCATTTTTCCGCCGATGGCGAATACGGTGATGATGTACGACGTGCTCGGCTACCCGGAAGAGCATCCGCACCGGACCATCGCCCGCAAGGCGATCGAGAATTACATGGTCGTGCACGAACATGAGGCCTACTGCCAAGCGACCCTCTCGCCCATCTGGGATACGGCGCTCGCTTGTCACGCCCTGCTCGACGTGGGTGGTCAGCGGGCCGAGGCGCACGCACGCAAGGGTCTGAGGTGGCTTCTGCCGCACCAGATCCTCGATTTGAAAGGTGACTGGAGCGTGCAGCGGCCAAACCTTCGGCCGGGTGGCTGGGCCTTCCAGTATGCGAATCCACACTACCCGGACACGGACGACACGGCGGTAGCTGCAATAGCCTTGCACCGCGCGGGGGACCCTGAGTTTCGGACATCCGTTGTTCGCGCGCGCGAATGGCAGCTAGGCATGCAGAGCCGGAACGGCGGCTGGGGCGCGTTCGACGCCGACAATACCCACTATTTCATAAATCATATTCCGTATGCCGATCACGGGGCGTTCCTCGATCCCCCGACCGAGGACGTGACCGCCCGCACCGTGTCGATGTTGGCGCAGGCCGGACACTCCGAGCAGAATGACCACGCCCTGAGGCGTGCGCTCGACTTTTTACGACGCACCCAGAGGCAGGATGGCAGCTGGTACGGCCGGTGGGGCGTCAATTACATCTATGGTACCTGGTCGGTTCTGTGCGCGTTCAACGCCGTCGGCATCGATCATTCCGCTCCTGAATTTCGCAAAGCCGTAGCCTGGCTTTTTCAGATCCAGAACCCGGACGGCGGGTGGGGGGAGGATTGCAGCAGCTACAAGCTCGATTACCACGGCCACGAGCCGGCACCGAGCACGGCCTCGCAAACGGCTTGGGCCATGCTAGCGTTGATGGCCGCGGGCGAGGTTGAGCACCCCGCGGTCACCCGCGGAATCGATTATCTCCTGAGCACGCAGGGTGACGACGGCTTCTGGGAAGAGCTGCGGTTTACCTTCACCGGCTTTCCCCGCGTGTTCATGATGCGGTTTCACGGCTATGCGAAGTATTTTCCCCTGTGGGCTTTGGCGCGCTACCGCAATCTGAAAGCTGCCAATTCCCGCAGGGTCGCATTCCACATGTAAAGGCCTGTGTCCATCCGTTACGGAGCACGCCCGGTCCGGGTCACGAAAACCGTGATTGGCTTCGACATGACCGGCGGATTCTGCGGAACGTGGTTCTCGTCGCCAAGCAGGAGCTGAAGCGTGTGCTTGCCCGGCTTCAGCTCTATCTGTGCCTCGGTTTGTCCGCCGCCGAAGTGCAGATGATTGAAGTCATTCGGGATGGGGTCATCCAGCGAGGGCAGCTTGGTGTCTATCAAGAGATGGTGATGGCCGGTATTGAGCCTCTCGAAACCCGCAGGTGCTACGCCCATGTTGCTCAGCCCGAACCGAATCGTCGCCTTCTGCGGCAGGTAAGCGCCATCGGCGAGGCCGACGAAGTACACGCGGGCGTCGGGGGGTGAAGGCTTGCGCAGCGACGGGTCTACGACCCGCACATGAATGAGCGGCGACACCACCGGCGGGGTATGCGGGATGTGATCCTTGTCTCCGAGCAGGAGCTGCAGCGTATGTGGCCCGTGCTTGAGGCTGATCTCGGCCTCGCTTTGGCCGGCCCCGAAATGAAGATGATTGAAGTCGTTGGGGATTGGCTGATCGAGCGGAGGCAGATCGGTGTCGATCAACAAGTGATGATGGCCGGAATTCTCGCGATCCGTACCTGCAGGCGCGAGGCCCATCCCCTTTAAACCGAAATATATTGTGAATTTCGGCGGAAGAACAGCACCCTCCTTGATCGGGTCGGTGAAATAAACCTCCGCGCCAGGAGCCGATTTCGTCGGTCCTCCGGTGAGGGTCGCAGCTTCCGGAGTCCCCGCGACCCGCACGTGAATGCGCTGCGACATGACCGGGGGAGAATGCGGGATATGATCCTTGTCCCCCATTAAGAGTTGCAGCGTGTGCTCGCCTGGTTTGAGCGTGATCTCGGTCTCGGTCTGGCCGGCGCCGAAATGCAAATGATTGAAGTCGTTCGGGATCGGCTTATCGAGGGGGGGAAGCTGGGTATCGATCAACAAATGATGGTGGCCCGAGTTCTCGCGATCGGAACCAGCAGGTGCAATGCCCATGTTGCGCAGGCCGAAATAGAGCTTCAGCTTTGCCGGGACGGTCGCACCGTCCTTGAGGTCGATGAAGTAAACCTCGGCTCCCGGACCGGATGGGGTGGGACCGCCGGCGCGCTGCGCCTGCGCCGACGAGATGGCTCCCGCGACGGCGGCAGCTAACAGTACTGGCACAATGAATCCTGTGGCTTTGCCAATAACTGCGATGTGATGGAGCACTTTCATGCCTCTCGTCCCTCTCCAGGTTTGACACCGTGTTCCGGCCTCGTCCTGCCGGCGCCCCCTCCACGATACTAAGCGAAGTAGCTCCTGCTGCAAAGCGCGCTCAAGTTCGTAAAGCCCATGAAGCAGGCGGGCGTGGTCGCGCGCATTTCAGCGCATGGCTGCACGGGCCGGACAAGTCCGCCGGAGCGGGATCAAGGCAAGTCACGTACGACCAGGTCATCACGGTGCACCATCGCCGCGCGGCCGCCGTATCCAAGGATGGTGGCAATATCGGCTGAAGGTCGCCCCCTGATCTTGGCGGCATCTTCGGCGTCGTAGGCGACAAGCCCGCGGCCGACCTCCAGGCCATCCGGGCCGCGGATCACAACGGCATCCCCACGCGCAAAGGAACCCTCGATTTTAAACACGCCGGCGGGCAACAGACTCCTCCCGCCGCGCAATGCTGTCACGGCACCGGCATCGATTGTGAGGGCTCCCTTCGGCTCGAGCGTACCGGCGATCCACTTCTTGCGCGCCGTGACGGGATTGGCGGCGGTGAGGAACCAGGTGCAGCGGGCGCCCTGCGCGATCGCCGCGAGCGGATGCGCAATGCGGCCGGAAGCGATCAGCATGTGAGCGCCGGACTGGGTCGCGATCTTGGCGGCTTGCACCTTGGTCGGCATGCCGCCGCGCGAGAGGTGCGAGGCGGCTGCTCCGGCCATCCCTTCGATGGCAGGCGTGATGCGCTCGACAACGGGAATGAAATTTGCCTGCGCATTTGCAGCAGGCGGCGCGTCGTACAAGCCGTCCACATCGGAGAGAAGCACCAGGAGATCGGCGCTCGTCATGCTCGCAACGCGCGCTGCCAGGCGGTCATTGTCGCCGTAGCGGATTTCGTTGGTTGCAACCGTGTCGTTCTCATTGATACCGGCACGGCGCGCCACTCCATAAGCTTCCCTATGGTCGAGCGCGCGTTGAGATAGCGCCGGCGCTCCTCCGTGTCCTGCAGCGTCACCAGGACCTGTCCGGCGGTGATGCCGTGGTGGCCGAGCACCTCGGTCCAGGTGCGCGCGAGCGAAATCTGGCCGATGGCGGCGGCGGCTTGCCTGTCCTCGAGCTTGAGCGGCCCGGGTTCCAGGGACAGCACCGTGCGCCCGAGCGCAACAGCACCCGAGGAGACCACCAGCAAGTCGCGGCCCTCGGCGTGCAGCTGTGCGATATCCTGCGCGAGCGCAGCGAGCCACTCATGGTTTCTTGCCGCTGAATTGTACGTGGGCACATCGAGGTGAGTGTCGTAACCCATTGCATTGATCATGAACCCCTGCTCGGCGGGCACTTTGGCCACGCCGTGCGACACGAACCAGAAACACGCATCGCGGTGCTGCGCCACGAAGCGCGAAAGCAGATCCGAAAAGTTCTCCGGAGGAGCGACTGGATGAGATAGCACCAGCGCCGTGCGGCCAACTTTCTTATAAGCGAGGAAGCCACGTTCGTCGCCGAAATGCTCAAGGCAGGGCTGGTAGACTGCCGAATAGGAGTAGGAACCCCCTTCCGTGCTCTCGCATCAATGCGACGCGGAGCGGCAACGGAACACCAGTGGCGGTACTCGCATTTTGCGCGTCCGGGAAGCGTCAATCGGGGCAAACCCACCGCTCAGTGAGATGTCTTTCATGGTGCATTCCTGTCGAATTCAGACCCGCACGTGATTGGATCGCGGGCATGGCAGCATACCGCGCATGTAGCACGATAGAGTGAAACCAACAGCACCGGCCGGGAGGCGCAGGCGTCCGCTTTCGGGGCTCCGCAAGCTAGAATGCGATCATATAGGACTGAGAGTCAATTGTCCTCCCAATGCACTCGATTGCGCCCCCTGGATTTTGCACCCCTCGACAATACAGCTCACTGAAGCTATAGATTTATCCTTATCGGAGTGTAGCGCAGCCTGGTAGCGCACCTGCTTTGGGAGCAGGGGGTCGTAGGTTCAAATCCTTCCACTCCGACCACTTTTGAGCGTGGTACGCCAGAACGGATGTGTCGTCCCTCTCCGTCCGCTCCGCCTGATTGCATTTCGAGATTGACGGCCGCGGCTCGCGCCTATGACGATGTCTGCAGGGCGACCGCATGGGCGACCGGAGACCTTCTGACAGTTG
>DASXIG010000345.1:0-2914 GCA_036498105.1 Xanthobacteraceae bacterium
ATACCGGAGCGAGCACGAAGCGCTTTTTCAGACGCGCAAGCCCACTCGGCACATCGGGCCACGCGTCGAGACGATGCCAGGCAAGATTGAGCTTGCGCATCTCGTCGTCGGTGAGCCCCGCGATGCCGAAACGCGGCAGAATGCGCTCGAGATTGCGCCGGTGCAGCAGGTCGAGCTTGCAGAAGGGAATGCGCCCGGCGCGCACCTCCTCCATGGCAGGCTGATATTCGCCCCGCCACGCGTCGGCAAAAGCGGGCCAGTCGAGCTTGAAGCCGCGTGGGGCAAGAATGAGCTCGGCCTCGCGCGCGATGCTGCGGCGCCAGTCGACGAGGGTGCCGAATACGTCGAAGAACAGCGCAGCGACCGCGATCATGGAGCTTCCATGCCCTTGGATTTCAGCACGCCCGCAGCGGCAGGCCCGGTGAGCGTTGCGAGCAGCGCCTTTGCGGCATCGGGCTCCTTTGCGTTTGTCGACAGCGCCGCTGCGTAAATCGTGTAGTTCTGAAGATCCGCGGGCAGCGGACCCACAAGGGTGACGCCTTTCACGGGCAGGATCTCGCTGATCTGATGAATGCCGAGCTCCGCTTCGCCGTTCGCGATGTGCGCAGCCACGGCCCCGCCCGCAATGAGCTTGCTCTTGCCTTTGACCTCCGCGGCGATGCCAAGCTTCTCGAGCATACCCGCCACGTAGATGCCGCTCGATCCGCCCGCCGCCGGGTCGATATAGGCAATCGAGTGCGCCGCAATCAGCGCTTTCTTGAATGCCTCATCGGAGCTGATGTCAGGCTTCGGAGCACCCTCCTTCACGACCACCCCGATGCCGACCCGCGCGAGATCCTTGCGGCTGCCGGCTGCGAACTTTCCCTTCCCCGCGAGGCCATCGATGGCCGCCGGGGTCAGCACGGCAAGGTCAAAATTCTCGCCAGCCTCGATCCGCTTGGCGAGCGCACCGGCGGTGTCGTTCTCGAGCGTCACGTGATGACCGGACTGCTTCTCGAACTCGGGCAGCAATGCCAGGAGAACCTGCTTGAAGGCGCCGGCGGTCAGGACCTTGACTTCCGCCCCGATGGCCTCCCTCGATGCGCCAACCGCCGTCAGCACAATGGCCAGTGTCACGAGAGTCAGACGCATACCATCCTCCTTGCTTTATCATCTTGTTCGCGCTGCAACTGTGAGCCGCGTTGGCGCGAGCCTGCGCTCATGCTAGCCCGCGGCGATGCCGGCGTTGATCCTTCCGCTCGTCCAGGCGGCCGCTCACTTGCCGCCGCGTGGTGCGCTGCTTGGGCTCGATCTCGGCAGCAAGACCATAGGCGTTGCCACGAGCGATCCGGCCCGGCGAATTGCGACCGCCGTTGAAACAATCCGGAGAAAACATTTTGGCATGGATGCCGCGCGTCTGCTGGCGCTTGCAGGCGAACGCAAGGCCGTCGGTTTTGTGCTCGGCCTGCCGATCAACATGGATGGGAGCGAAGGCCCGCGCGCGCAGTCTACCCGCGCATTTGCGAGGAACCTCGCCCGCATGACGGAGCTTCCGATCGCGCTGTGGGATGAGCGGCTGTCCACCGCGGCGGCCGAGCGCCAGCTTATTGCTGCCGACGTGAGCCGCTCCCGCCGGGCCAAAGCCATAGATCAGCACGCGGCCATGTTCATCCTGCAGGGAGCGCTGGACCGCCTGGCGCGCGATGTACTGAGTCCGTAACAGGCGCTCGATGCGGACCGTCAGCAGCGATTCGGCACCAGCGGCTTCAAGAAACAGGAATCCACCGAGCCGCCGGGCTTCACGCGAAGGTCCCGATAAGGCGCCGATCCGCTCTTTGAATCGAAGGCGCCTGAGAACTCCCAAGAGCGTTCGACGCGAAGGCCGGGCGTATAGGCATAGGCGGCGTACGGGTCGATGTAGCCCTCCTGCGAGGCCGCCACGCCGGGCGCAGCCTTGACGCTTTGCGCGGACGACACGGTGGCGCTGATCACGCCCACAGCCGCGACCACTGTACCGGCTATCAGCATCTCTTTGAGAAGACGGCTCATGTGAGTTCTCCTTGGTCCCAGCGGCGAAAGGATGCACCTCCGGCGACCGGCCTCGATTATGCGCTCGACGGGCTCCGATTCCCGTTCTGCTGGGAGGATCATAACCATGTGCCCGCCCCAGACAAGCAGGTCCACAGCAGGATTGTGGTTGGAAAAGGGTTCCGCGGATCAGCCGCCAGGCAACGCGCGGTCGAGCACGAGCCGGGCTTCGTCGGACGCAACTCTGCTCGTTCCAAGCATGGGTTCATGAGGCTCACGCAGCCGCGTCCGCGTGAATAGGTCCGCCACCGCCGGTGCACTTTCGCGCAATGCAGCCGCGGCGGCCAGCAGCGCAATGCCGCTGACTGCAATACGCGCCCCCGCCTCCGGCTCCTGATTGGAAAATGCCTGCCGAATCACGCCCGCGGTATCGCCGGCTCCCGGGAGGTCACTTGCTTCGCTACCGAGTGCGTCGAGCACTGCTGACGTTGCTTCGGGCTCCCTCGCCAGCGCTCGCAGCACGTCGAGGCACATCACGTTGCCAGAACCCTCCCAGATCGCATTCACCGGCGCCTCCCGGTAAAGCCGCGGCAGAATGCTTTCCTCGACGTATCCGTTGCCGCCAACGCATTCCATGGCCTCATAGATCAGCGCGGGGGCGGTTTTGCACACCCAGTATTTCATGGCCGACGTGAGCAGGCGCGCCCGCGCTGCTTCCAGCGGATCGCTCGCAGCGAGATCGAAGGAACGTGACAGCCGCATCACCAGAGCGGTCGCCGCCTCGATCTCGAGCGCCATGTCGGCGAGCACCGTGCGCATCAAGGGCTGCTCTACAAGCCGTTTCTGAAAAACGCTGCGATGGCGCGCGTGGTGCAGCGCCTGGGCGAGCGCCATGCGCATGATCCCG
>DASXIG010000346.1:0-3029 GCA_036498105.1 Xanthobacteraceae bacterium
CGATCTCGACGGGGCCGGCTCATCGGCCATCGCGACCGGCATCGGCTTCCTCGATCATATGCTGGAGCTCCTGGCGCGGCATTCCCGCATGAACCTCGCGGTCAAGGCCAAAGGGGACCTGCACATCGATCACCATCACACCACCGAGGACGTGGGTATCGCGATCGGCCAGGCGGTCAAGCAGGCGCTCGGCGACATGAAAGGGATCACGCGCTATGCCGACGTGCACATGCCCATGGACGAGACGCTCACGCGGGTCGCCATAGACATCTCCGGCCGGCCGGTGCTGGTGTTCAAGACCGAGTTCGTACGCGACAAGGTCGGCAGCTTCGATACCGAGCTGGTGAGAGAATGGTTCCACGCCTTCGCCGTGAACAGCGGCGTAACAATGCACGTGACGACGCTTTACGGCAGCAATGATCACCATATCGCCGAATCCTGCTTCAAAGGATTGGCGCGCGCGCTGCGGGCCGCGGTCGCAATCGATCCAAACGCGGCCCATGAAGTCCCATCCACCAAGGGCTCGCTCGGCGGCTGAGCACCTTCGTGCAAGCAGGCGAGCCTAGAGAGTAAGTCATTCATGTCGATCTATACCGTGCACACCCCCCCGCCGGCCGCGGAGAAGTCCGGACCTGAACGCTTCGTGTTCGTGCGGGACGGCTTCTCGTTCTGGGCCTTCCTGCTGGGACCGCTTTGGATGCTGTGGCACCGGCTGTGGCTCGTGCTCGTGGGCTACTGCGTGTTGGTGATCGCTGTTCAGGCTGCCTTACACGCTATCGGCGTTTCGTCCGGCGTGAGGTTCACGACCGGCGCGCTGATCGCGCTGCTTGTCGGATTGGAAGCGGCTACGTTGCGCCGTCTCACCCTCGCGCGCCGTGGATGGAGAAACGCCGGGATCGTAGTCGGCGACGATATTGAATCGGCCGAGCAGAGATTCTTCGATACCTGGATCGAGCACGAGCGGCATGGGCCGCCGCGCAGCTCCAGCGCCGCGGTCCCGGCAAGCGCCGGCATGCCGGGCGGCCCGGTGGCGCCATCCGAGATCATCGGGCTTTTCCCCCAGCCCGGAGGCGGGCGGTGAAGGTCGCCATTGTGGACTATGGATCCGGCAATCTGCACTCGGCGGCAAAAGCCTTCGAGCGCGCCGCACGCGAGGCGGGGCTTGCGGCCCGGATCAACGTAACCAGTGACCCCGAGCAGGTCGCGCGTGCCGACCGCATTGTGCTTCCCGGTGTAGGCGCCTTCGCGGACTGCCGGCGCGGGCTGGCCGCCGTTGGTGGTATGGTGGAAGCACTCCACGAGACGGTGCGTGAAGGCGCGCGGCCATTCCTCGGCATTTGTGTCGGCATGCAGCTCATGGCGGAGCGCGGATGCGAGTACGAGGTGACGGAAGGCCTGGGCTGGATCAAGGGCGACGTGACGCGCATCAGGCCGAGCGACGCGGACCTGAAGATTCCGCACATGGGCTGGAATACGCTCAACCAATGCCGCCCGCATCCCCTGCTCGACGGCATTGCGCTGGGACCTGAGGGGCTGCATGCGTATTTCGTGCACTCCTACCACCTGTCCGCCTCGGAACCTTCCGACCTGGTCGCCGACGCGGAATACGGCGGGCCTGTCACCGCTGTGGTGGCAAGCGATACTGCCGTGGGGACTCAGTTCCACCCCGAGAAGAGTCAGCGGCTGGGCCTCCGTCTGATCGCGAATTTTCTGCGGTGGAATCCGTGAGGCCTTGAT
Organism: Xanthobacteraceae bacterium; assembly: GCA_036498105.1. Lineage (GTDB taxonomy): Bacteria > Pseudomonadota > Alphaproteobacteria > Rhizobiales > Xanthobacteraceae > VAZQ01. Next base: position 1,738 of record DASXIG010000346.1, read on the forward strand.
CCTCTTTCCCGCTATCGACCTCAAGGGCGGCAAATGCGTCCGGCTGGTGCAGGGCGACATGGCGCGCGCGACAGTCTTCCACGAGGACCCGGCAGCGCAGGCGCTGGCATTTCAGACCCAGGGCTTCGAGTATCTGCACGTCGTCGACCTTGATGGGGCGATCGAAGGTACGCCGGTCAATACCGCCGCGGTCGAGCGCATCCGCGCAGCAGTGAGGATACCGATTCAGCTCGGCGGCGGCATTCGCGACGCCGCAACCCTCGAAGCCTGGCTCGGCAAGGGCATCGACCGCGTCATCATCGGGACTGCCGCGGTACGCGATCCTGCATTCGTGCGAGATGCGACCCGCACCTTTCCCGGGCGCATCGCCGTGGGGCTCGATGCTCGCGACGGCAGAGTCGCCGTTGAAGGCTGGGCGCAGACCACGGCCCTCACGTCGCTGGAGCTGGCCAAGCGATTTGAGGACGCCGGAGTGGCGGCTATCATTCACACCGACATCGCCCGCGACGGTTTGCTCGAGGGCCTCAATCTCGAGGCCTCCGTCACGCTTGCGGAGGCCATCACGACGCCAGTTATTGCGTCAGGCGGATTGGCCTCCATTGACGACATCAAGGCGCTGCTCGAGCCTCGGGCAAGAAAGCTCGCAGGCGCTATCGCAGGACGCGCGCTCTACGACGGCCGCCTCGACCCCGGCGCCGCGTTGCGGCTCCTTCGAACAGCCAAGACAACATAGCCCCATGTTCAAGGTGCGCGTGATTCCCTGCCTCGACGTCAAGGACGGCCGCGTGGTGAAGGGCGTAAAGTTCGTCGATCTGCGCGATGCCGGCGATCCGGTCGAGGCGGCGATCGCCTATGATTCCGCCGGGGCCGACGAGCTCACTTTTCTCGATATCACCGCCAGCCACGAGAACCGGGACATCATTCTGGATGTGGTGCGTCGCACGGCGGAGGCCTGCTTCATGCCGCTGACTGCCGGGGGCGGGGTGCGCACGACCGAGGACATCCGCAGGCTCTTGGCCTCGGGCGCCGACAAGGTCTCCATCAACACGGCTGCGGTCGCACGGCGCGCGTTCGTCAGGGAAGCGGCGGAAAAGTTCGGTGACCAGTGCATCGTGGTCGCAATCGATGCCAAGAAGGCGTCAAAGCCGGGCGAAGTCGATCGCTGGGAAATTTTTACCCATGGCGGACGCAACCCGACCGGCCTGGATGCGATCGATTACGTGCGTGAAGTGGTCGCGCTCGGTGCGGGCGAGATTCTTCTTACCTCCATGGACCGCGATGGCACGCGGCAA
>DASXIG010000347.1:0-15639 GCA_036498105.1 Xanthobacteraceae bacterium
GCGGCCTATTGGGCCGCATCAGTGAGGCATGGCCCGCCTTGGCCCCTCCCGATGATTGCATATGGATTGAGTGCGCCCGGCTTTGCCGGGCGTTGACGTTTTTAGAGGGCTAACGAAATCTAACGCCAAAAAAGCACGCGATCGAAACTGCTGCAATGCAGGGGTGCTTACGCTCACCCCTCAGATCGGTCGCCACTGACAGCGTCCAGAGGCCATGAAATTTCTCGACGAGGCCAAGGTTTATGTTCGCTCGGGCGACGGTGGGAACGGCTGCGTGTCGTTTCGGCGCGAGAAATTCATAGAATTCGGCGGACCGAACGGGGGCGACGGCGGGAAGGGCGGCGATGTCGTTGCCGAGTCGGTCGAGGGCCTCAATACCCTGATCGACTACCGATATCAGCAGCACTTCAAGGCCATGAAAGGCGGAGGCGGAATGGGCAAGGACCGCCACGGAGCCAATGGTGCGGATGTGGTGCTGAAAGTGCCGGTGGGAACCCAGATCTATGGCGAGGACGGCGAGACTCTCCTGGCTGATCTGACCCATACCGGGCAACGGACTATCCTGGCGCGCGGTGGGAACGGCGGCTTCGGTAATGCTCATTTCAAGAGCTCCACCAATCGCGCACCCCGTCACGCCAACCCGGGACAGCCCGGCGAAGAGCTCACGATCCGGCTGCGCCTCAAGCTGATCGCGGACGCCGGTATCATCGGGTTGCCGAATGCGGGAAAATCGACCTTGCTCGCCGCAGTGAGTGCCGCCAAGCCCAAGATCGCGGATTACCCCTTCACGACCCTGCACCCGCAGCTCGGCGTCGTTGAAATCGATGGCCGCGAATTCGTGCTTGCGGACATCCCCGGCTTGATCGCCGGTGCTCATCAGGGCGCAGGTCTAGGCGACCGTTTTCTGGGTCACGTCGAGCGCTGCCGGGTTCTCCTGCATCTCGTGGACGGTACCACCGAGGATGCCGGCAAGGCCTACGGCACGGTACGCGCGGAGATCGAGGCCTACGGCCACGGGCTTGCAGCAAAGCCCGAGATTGTAGCTCTCAACAAATCCGATGCACTGGACGCGCGCCGATCAAAAGAGCAGCTCGCCCGGCTGGCGCGCGCAATGAAGCGACATGCCGGCGCCTCTCACGGTTTTAAAGAGAAGATAAAACCGCGGATGCTCTCGGCGGTGACCGGCGCGGGTGTACCCGAAGTGCTGCGCGACCTTCTCGCCGAGATCGATCATGCCCGGTCCCCGAAGGCGCCGGAGAAGCCTGCCCTCCCGCAGTGGATGCCGTAAGCCCGCGAATGCCCAACTCAGCTGAGCAGGTCGCGCAATCTTTGCGCGTCCATGGGAGCGGCGCTTTTCTGATCGTTGTCGAAATACACGAAGACGGTACGGCGTTGGCGCCTCCATAGTGCGATCCCGCGCGCCCAATGGCGCAGCGTCCTGTCCGGGTAGTTATCCCGGTAGCGACCTCCTGGGCCATGCCCCCGGACGTAGACGTGGCGCGCGGTCACCTCCCAGGGCGCCGGTGCGTCATGATGGTCGGACAGGCAAAGCGCGACGTCCTGCCGACGCAGGAGCTCGAGAATGTCATCGTCGTACCAGCTCTTGTGGCGAAATTCGAACGCATACGAATGGCAACGCGGCAACATCTTCAGGAATGCTTCCAGCCGCCCGTGATTCTTCGAGAACTGCGGGGGCAGTTGAAAAAGAACCGCTCCCACTTTGGGCGAGAGCGCTCGCAATCGCGTCTCCATCAATTCGATCGAGTTCTCACATTTTTCGGTCAGTCGCTTCCAGTGGGTGATGAACTTCGATGCCTTCCAGGCGAATAGAAACCCCTCGGGTGTCTGATTGCGCCATGCCCGTACCGCCTCGAGCGAGGGTGTGCGGTAGAACGAGCCGTTGATCTCGGTCGTCGAAAACTGCTCGCCGTACCAAGCGAGCCAATCCTTTTTCGGCACGTCAGGAGGATAGAAAGGACCGCGCCAGCCGTCATAGGTCCAGCCCGAAGTGCCGATCCAAACTCTGCTCACGCCGTGACCTTGGTGCGTGCCGGACAACGCATGCTAAGCAACGCACCGCTGCGAAAATCGTTGTCGCGCAGGGATCGCGGAGGAACCGCCGGAAGGGACAACATCGTATCCATCCCAGGCCTTGGCGATCGCGCCGCCGCGGTGCATCGGGACGACCTATCATTGGGCGGCGATCACGATATTGTGATCGCGGCTGAAAGGGAGAATGCGCCGGGTTTCCTCCACGAGGACAGGTCCGCCAACCCGGCGCCGACGCCAGCCCGGATTTCGGGTTCCCGCGCCGTCCGGCCAATCCGGCGCACGCTTCCGGGTTCCTCGCTCGACCAAGATATTTCAAGCTTTCCACAAAAAAAGAAGACCCCGGCGCCCGAGGGGGGCCAGGGTCTGTTCGCCGGATGGGTGAGGGGTTGGGGGCTGGGGGGCACTCCACCCGGCGTTAGACTTTCAACTCGTAAGCCCGCACTCCGTTCCGCGTACCCTTAAATTATTTTCCGCCGTTACTCTGCGCCACCGGGCGGCGGCCGGAACTCGCTCGAGCAAAGGGCCGAACCGGCAAATCCACATGCCTGCCGTCCGGAAACTCCAGATACCGCGACTGGACGCGAAGGCGGCCCTGAGCGCCTCCACGGCCTTCGACGATGTAGCGGGTTCCTATGGGGAAGCGGCTAGGCAGATGACTGGCACGCAACTTCATGAACTCCTCCTGACTGTCCACCATGAACCGGCCGTAAACTGCCATCCCCGAGCAACCGTTCCATGACGCCGGGGCTAACTCGCCCGAGCTTGTGAACATCTGTGGAAACGGCCAAAACCGCGCCATTTCGAAGCTGGCTTAAATGTCGAAGCCGTTCTCGCGCGCCAAATCCTTCAGCGATGCCTCCGGCCGGGCTCCCAGATGCTGGATCACCTCTGCGGCAGCGAGCGCTCCAAGCCGTGCTGACGTACGGTAATCGGCCCCCTTGGCCACACCCACGAGAAATCCTGCCGCAAACAGGTCGCCCGCTCCGGTCGCATCGACCAGCCGCTCCACGGGATAGGCGGGGACTGCATCCGTCTCCTCGCGGGTGACGATCAGGCAGCCCTTGTCGCTGCGGGTGATGACTGCGGCTCGGGCATCATTGCGCAACGCGCTCACGGCCGTGTCGAAATCGGCCGTGAGATAGAGGCTGTGCAGCTCATGCTCGTTCGCGAAAACGAGATCAACAGTGCCGGTGCGGATAAGATCCAGGAACTCCTCGCGGTAACGATCCACGCAAAACGCGTCGGACAGGGTAAGCGCGACATCGCGTTCCGCCGCGTGGGCGATTTTGGCGGCCTTGAGGAAGGCCTCCTTGGCGCGCGGAGGATCCCACAAATATCCTTCGAGATAGACGATCCGCGCGGCGGCGACCGTATCGGCATCGACGTCGTTCGGATGCAGGTCCTGGGCTGCGCCGAGATAGGTGTTCATGGTGCGCTCGCCGTCGGGAGTGACCAGCACGTAGCAGCGCGCTGTGGAGGGGCCGGCGGAGGCTGGAGGCGTCGCAAACGAAACTCCGGCAGCGCGGATGTCGTGGGCAAATACGCGCCCGAGCTCATCATCCTTGACCTTGCCGATGAAGGCCGTTCGCGCACCGAGACCAGCGGCGCCCACGATGGTGTTTGCCGCCGATCCGCCCGAGACCTCCACCGCCGGGCCCATTGCGTCATAAATGCGGGCGGCTTGGGGCTCGTCGACGAGCTGCATGGTGCCTTTTCGCATGTTTTGTTGAATCAGGAAGTCATCTTCCGTGCGAGCAATAACATCGACAATCGCATTCCCGATGCCAAGCACGTCGTACCGAACGCCGACCATCAAACAAAGCTCCCCGGCATGAAAGTGTGTGCGCACTATCTACAGCGACCCTGAGCGTGGGGGCAATGAGGGCATCGACGCACGCCACTCTTGCGCGCGACTCCATCCACCTTGCACCCGGGCCAAGCATCGTGCGATGCAGCAGCGCAATCCGCGAGGCTCAGGGCATGGCATTGAAGCAACGGGTATTTTCGGGCGTGCAGCCGACCGGCAATCTGCACCTCGGCAATTATCTCGGTGCGATTGTCAAATTTGTCACCCTCCAGGAGCAGTACGACTGCATCTACTGCATCGTCGATCTTCACGCCATCACGGTGTGGCAGGATCCGGCTGAGCTACCGAAAAGCACACGCGAAGTCGCTGCTGCCTTCATTGCCTGCGGCATCGATCCCGGCAAGCACATCGTTTTTAACCAGAGCCAGGTCGCTGAACACGCCGAGCTTGCATGGGTGTTCAACTGCGTCGCGCGTCTTGGCTGGCTCAACCGGATGACGCAGTTCAAGGAGAAGGCGGGAAAAGACCGCGAGAATGCGTCGGTTGGGCTCTATGCGTATCCGGCCCTGATGGCTGCCGATATCCTCGCATATCGCGCCACGCATGTGCCGGTAGGGGAGGATCAGAAGCAACACCTCGAGCTCGCACGCGATATCGCACAAAAATTCAACAACGATTTTGCTGCCTCCATCCGTGCGCATGGTTTCGGGGAGAGCTTCTTTCCCTTGCCTGAGCCGCTGATCCAAGGTCCTGCGACCCGCGTGATGTCGCTGCGCGACGGGACAAAGAAAATGTCGAAATCGGACCCGTCTGACCAGTCGCGCATCAATTTGACGGACGATGCGGATACGATTGCGCACAAAATCCGGCGCGCCAAGACGGACCCGCACCCCCTGCCGACAGACCCAACCGAGCTCGAACGTCGCCCCGAAGCAGATAACCTCATAGGCATTTATGCGGCGCTCGCCGGCAAGGACAAATCTGACGTTCTCACGGAATTCGGAGCAGCCCAGTTCTCAACTTTCAAGGCTGCTCTCGTCGAGCTCGCGGTGGCAAAGCTCGGACCGATTAACTCCGAAATGAAGCGCCTTATGGCCGATCCGGTGCATATCGATTCGCTGCTCGCAGAGGGGGCAGCTCGTGCGCAAGTCATGGCTGCCGAAACCATGAAGGCGGTCAAGGATATCGTCGGATTTGTACGTCGCTGACGCTAAGGTAGTGCCGCCGATTTGAAGTCCTATAGTGGCAGGTCGCGAGCTCGTAAAGGAACTTCAAATCGAAAAGCGGCACTAGAATCATAGCTTTGCTAGGACCTCTTTGCTTCCGAAGTTCGTGCCAGAGGGTGCAGCAATGTATCGCGAACTTCGGAGGCGGGGCACTAGCCGCGGGCCGGCTTGGGGCCTGTACGGCCGTGGAACGGCGTGGCAGGATCTTGTCACTACTTTAGTGAGCGATATGGGTTTGTGTGCGGGCGACTGGGAAGGCGATGAAGAAGAAACGCCGCAGCTACGAGGCCGGTCATTCGCCGAAATTTCTTGTTGTCATTGACGATTCGCCGGAATGCGACCGGGCGCTGTATTTCGCCAGTCGGCGCGCGCTCCGCATCGGCGCAACCGTGTTGATGCTGCGGGTGATTGAAACTGAAGACCATGGCCAGCAATGGCTCGGGGTGGCCGATATCATGCGTGCCGAGGCGCATGAGGAAGCCAACGCTGTCCTCGACCGCCACGCTGCGCGGTCGGCCGCGATCACCGGGATCATGCCGCAGCGCGTCATGCGCGAAGGCGATACCGCGGAAGAGCTGCTCGCGCTGATAGAGGACGATGAGGATATCGCGATCCTGGTTCTCGCGGCGGGGAGCGGCAAGGAAGGTCCCGGCCCTCTCGTGTCCTCCCTCATCAAGACCGCGGGCGAATACCCTATTCCAGTGGCGATCGTGCCCGGCAATCTCAGCGATGAGGACCTCGACTCGATGTCGTAAGGATTGAAGTTTGGGCGCGGAGCGCCAACTATTGCTACACAATAGGAAGCTACTCCGCCGGTTCGGCTGACCTGCGGAATCGAGGGAGCCTTATGATGTTCATTCAAACCGAGCCCACCCCGAACCCGGCGACGCTCAAGTTCCTGCCGGGACGACCTGTGCTGGCAAGCGGCACCCTCGACATGCGCGACCTGGAATCCGCTTCCCAGTCGCCCCTGGCGGAGCGGTTGTTCGCCATCAGCGGCGTTTCCGGCGTGTTCTTCGGTTCTGATTTCATCGCCGTGACAAAATCCAACGGGGAATGGCAGCAGCTCAAGCCTGCAGTCCTCGGGGCAATAATGGAACATTTTATGTCTGGGGCGCCGATCGTGCTGGACAGGGAAGGCACAGCAGGCGCACAGGAGGACGAGTTTTTTGCGCCCGAGGATTCGGAGACGGTCGCCACGATCAAGGAGCTGATCGAATCACGCGTGCGGCCCGCCGTCGCCAATGACGGCGGCGACATCACCTTTCGGGGCTTCAAGGAGGGCGTTGTCTATCTCGACATGAAGGGTGCGTGTTCCGGCTGCCCATCGTCGACGGCGACCCTGCGGCATGGCATCGAAAATCTGCTGCGGCATTATTTGCCTGACGTCGTCGCGGTCAGGCCTATGGGCTGACCGCGCGCGCACAAGATGCGCGTGCTCGCGATTGATACCGCGCTGGATGTCTGCTCGGCGGCGGTGCTCGACACGGTGGGCGGCGGTATTACCGCGAGTGAGACGTTGACCATGGCGCGCGGTCACGCAGAAACTTTGCTGCCGGTTGTCGCCCGCACCATGGATCAGGCCGGAATCGAATTTGCCGAGCTCGATCGCATCGTCGTGACCACGGGCCCCGGCAGCTATACCGGTCTGCGTGTAGGGATATCGGCGGCTCGCGGCATCGCTCTGGCGTCAGGCAAGCCGGTAATCGGTCTCTCCACCCTTGCAGGACTCGCGGCTCCGTTGATCGCCGAGGACGATAGCACGCACGTAGTGGCGGCTATCGATGCGCGCCATGATCACGTCTACATTCAGATTTTCGGCATGGGCGGGCGCACGCTCGTCGCCCCACGCATCGCCACTTTGCGCGATGCGTTGCGCGCAACCATCACAGGACCTGCCCGCCTCGTTGGGTCGGGCGCCCCTCTGCTGGCCAAGGCGTGGCCCAGGGACGCGGAGCCCCCCCTATTGGTCAGTGCCCGCGGTGCTCCCGATATCGACTGGATTGCGCGGCTGGGCGCCGCGGCCGGGGACGGTTATGGGCCACCGAAGCCGCTGTATTTGCGGGCACCGGATGCGCAGCCGCAGGACGCAGCTCACCTGCCCCGCAGATGAGAAGCATTGCCCGCAGTTTGTTTGCAGGCAGCAGGCCGGTGTTGTCGGAGGCCGGTTTTGCCGACGCCTCGGCGTTTGCCGCCCTGCATGCCGGCTCTTTCCATCGGGGGTGGACCGATGGCGAATTTCTGCATCTGCTCAGTCAACGAAACGTGGTAGCCCATCGTGCTGCTATCGCGGGCAAGGTGACCGGATTTATCCTGTCCCGTATGATTGCTGGGGAGGCAGAAATCCTTTCTATTGCGGTGATGCCCGCCCACCGGGGCAAGGGGTTGGGAGGGCAATTGCTCGAAGTGCATTTGCGTCGTCTCGCCGGCTTGGCCGTGGGCACCGTCTTTCTGGAAGTCGCTACGGACAACCTGCCTGCACGACGGCTCTACCGGCGCGCGGGTTTTCGTGATGTGGGTCGCCGGGAAGGTTATTATCCGGAATGCAAAGGCTCAGCCGCGCTCGTCCTTCGTCGCGACTTGGCATGACCGAGCCATGAAGGGATCAGCACTCGGCCTTGCTCTCGCATTTGGCGCATGCCTGTTTGGCAGCAAGAGCCATGCTGAGATCGCGAGCTTTCTCGAGCGGCCGATCAGGATGATCGTTGGATTCTCCGCCGGAGGGGGAACGGACGTCGTCGCCCGAATTCTCGCCCAGAAAATGTCGGAGAGCATCGGACAATCCGTGCTGGTGGAGAACCGCGCAGGCGCGAGCGGTCTGATTGCGGCCGACTCGATGGCGAAGGCGCCACCGGACGGGTACACCTTGATGATGGGTAGCCAGACCACTTTGGTGGTTGCCCCCACTCTTTATCGTAAGACGGCCTTCGATCCAGCCAGGGACTTTGCCGGCATCGCTCTTGCCGGTGTATCGCCCATGGTATTGGTGGTGCATCCCTCGCTTCCGGCGTATTCAGTCAATGACGTGATTGCGCTGGCGAGGGCCGTGCCCGGCACCCTGAATTTCGGATCGGGTGGGCTTGGAACCACGCCGCACATGGCAGCTGAACTCTTCTCGGGGCTTGCCGGCATCAAGATGGCGCATGTGGCCTATCGCGGCGAAGCACCGGCCATCAATGATCTCATCGGTGGGCAGATAGCGCTCATGTTCCCTAACCTTTCTGCGGTCATGGGCAACGTCAAAGCGGGCCAGTTGCGCGCGCTCGCTGTCACCAGCGCTCGCCGCTCGACTGCCGCACCGGAAATTCCCACGATTGCTGAGGCGGCGTTGCCCGATTTCGATGCGGCGACCTGGTTCGCGCTCGTGGCTCCTGCCGGAACGGCGCATGACGTGCTAATTCGGCTCAACCGCGAGGTCCGGCACGCCCTTGCCCAGGAGGATGTCAAGCAGCGGTTCGCAGATCTCGGTATGACCAGCGAAGACAGTACGCCGGAAAGTCTTGATGCCTATATCAAGGCGGAAATCGCAAAATGGACGAAAGTGATCAGGGATGCCGACATCCACTCCTTGGAGTAGCGCATGAGCGCAGTCCGCAAGGTCCACACCAAGTCCTTCGGGTGCCAGATGAACGTCTACGACTCCCACCGTATGGCGGACACGCTTGCGCCCGAAGGCTTCATCGAAACGTTCACCCCCGAGGATGCAGATCTTATCATTCTGAACACCTGCCACATTCGCGAAAAGGCCGAGGAGAAGGTCTTCTCCGAGCTCGGACGCATGCGCGCGCTCAAACAGGCGGCTGCTCGCGAGGGGCGCCGGGTTATCATTGCGGTCGCCGGTTGCGTGGCCCAGGCGCAAGGGGAGGCTATCGCCCGCCGCGCGCCCGCCGTGGATCTCGTTGTGGGCTCACAGGCCTATCACCGGCTGCCTGTCCTTCTCGCGAGGGCGGAGCGTAACGGCCCGGTCGTCGATACCGAGTTCCCCGCCGAGGACAAGTTCGAGAACCTTGCGCCCCCGAGCCGGGACGCGATCCGTTTGCGCGGCGTATCTGCCTTCGTGACGGTGCAGGAAGGCTGCGATAAGTTCTGCACGTTCTGTGTGGTGCCGTACACGCGGGGGGCTGAGGCTTCGCGACCCGTGCTCCACGTCGTGGCAGAAGCAGAACGGCTTGCGCAGGCTGGGGTACGCGAGATCACGCTTATTGGTCAGAACGTCAACGCCTATCACGGGAAAGGTCCCGAAGGCTTCGCCTGGACTCTCGGCAGGCTTCTATTCCGACTTGCCGAGGTGCCCGGAATTGCGCGTCTGCGCTACACCACGAGTCATCCCTGCGACATGGAGGGGAGCCTGATTGCGGCGCATCGCGATCTGCCGGCGCTGATGCCCTATCTCCACCTCCCAGCACAAACCGGCTCGGATCGCGTTTTAGGCCTGATGAACCGTCGGCACACGCGAGCCGATTACCTCGATATGATTGCGCGCCTACGTGCTGCGCGACCTGACATGGCGTTCTCCTCAGACTTCATCGTCGGTTTTCCTGGCGAGGAGGAGGCGGATGTCGGCTCGACCGTCTCGCTCGTCGACCAAGTCGGTTATGCCGGAGCCTTCTCATTCAAATACTCGGCCCGTCCGGGAACTCCGGCCGCAGATATGCCGCATCAAGTGCGCGAGGAAGTAAAATCGGAACGGCTTCGCCGTGTGCAGGCGGCTATCGACCGCCATTCCGCCGCTTTTAATGCCAGCTGTGTCGGCAGGACCTTTCACGTCCTCTTTGAAAAACCCGGCCGCTATCCTGGCCAGATCGTGGGGCGTTCCCCATATCTACAGCCGGTTCAGGTCATGGCAGAACGAGCTTTGATCGGCGAGGATGTTCCGGTCAGGATTACCGAGGCAAGCTCGAACAGCCTGTTTGGCGTGCTCGCGCGAGATGCACAGGCCGTGCGGGACTGAAGCCATTGCGGTCTCCTCGAATTGAAAATGGATTGCCCGTCCCCTCCTCGGTGGTGATGACCGGGAGCCCCGCGACCCAGCTGGTGCTCACTTTCGACGACAATCGGCTGGCTTCTACGCTGTTTGGGCAATACGGGCAGAATCTTGCTCTCCTCGAGCGCCGGCTTGGTGTGGTCGCGGAACAGCGCGGGAACCACGTTACGCTCGCGGGCCCGGGCGATAGTGTAGAGCAGGCGCGACACGTGCTTGAAAGTCTCTATCAGCGCCTCAAGCAAGGCGGCGAGCTGGTTTTCGGCGACTTCGACGGTGCCATCCGTCTGGCCCTCGCTCAGGGATCGCTCTTCGAACAAGACCCGGCTTCCGCCCGAGCGAGCTTTGAGGAGATCAACCTGCGCAAACGTCCTGTGCGGGCGCGCACCGCAGCGCAGGACGCTTATATCCGCGCTTTGCGCCGGCATGCCCTTGTGTTCGGGATTGGACCTGCCGGCACGGGTAAAACGTGGCTTGCGGTGGCGCATGCGGTGCATCTGTTCGAGCGCAAGGAGGTCGATCGTATCATTCTCTCCCGCCCTGCGGTGGAAGCGGGTGAGCGGCTCGGATTTCTGCCGGGCGACATGCGGGAAAAAGTGGATCCCTATCTGCGGCCGATCTACGACGCCCTATATGATCTCATGGACGGGCGTATCGTCGAGCGTGCGCTCGAGACGAGCGAAATAGAGATCGCTCCGCTCGCCTTCATGCGCGGTCGCACACTTTCCAATGCGGTGGTCATCTTGGACGAAGCGCAAAACACCACCTCGATGCAGATGAAGATGTTTCTTACCCGTCTGGGAGAAAACAGTCGTATGATTGTCACCGGGGATCCGAGTCAGGTCGATCTACCCCCTGGCCAAGTGTCGGGGTTGACGGAAGCGACTCGCCTGCTGCGCAGTGTGGAGGGAATTGGCATCGTGGCCTACACCGCCGAGGACGTCATTCGACACGAGCTGGTCGGCCGCATCGTGGATGCCTATGACAAGGAGGCGCTCAAGCTCGCAAGCGGCGCGCGAGACCGATGAATGAGTCCGGCAGGAAGTAATCGCAGCCGGCTGGCTCCGCCGAGGACTTCACGGTGCACGATTGAAATCGTGATCCAATCTGTGCTGTGGCATGGGCAGCGAAATGTCAGGGCGGTCCTGCGGCGGGCAATACGACAGGCCTCGTGCGCAGTTGCGTTGGACGGAGGCGAGCTAGCCATAGTTCTGACCGACGATGCCGCTGTGCGTATCCTGAACCGGGCATGGCGGCGCCAGGATATGCCGACCAACGTGCTTTCATTTCCTGCCGATGCTCGGAGGGTCTCACCAGGAAAATCTGCGCTGCTCGGGGACATCGTGATCGCCTACCAGACAACGGAGCGGGAAGCCCGCACGCAAGGCAAGCCGTTTGCGCATCATCTCGCCCATCTTGCGGTCCATGGCTTTCTTCACCTACTGGGCTATGATCACGGGGCGGACGACGAGGCCAATGCAATGGAGCAGCTGGAGGCGGCGATACTCGCTCGGCTCGGCGTTTCAAATCCCTACTGCTGATCTGCCATGTCGTCGGATCCCGATCCATCCAGCTCAGGCGAATCGAGCCTGATCCGCAATCTGCCCGTCGTCGTGCCAAAGCCGGCCGAATTCGGCCAGCGCGAGGGATGGCTCACGCGAGTGTTTCGATCGGTACTTGGCTGGAAAAGCGGTAGCATCCGGGCCGATCTCACCGATGTACTGGAAGGCGGCGCAGGCGAGACCGGATTTTCGCCCACCGAGCGCATTATGCTCCGGAATATTCTGGGCTTGCGCGAGCGCCGCATTGCGGACGTCATGGTGCCGCGGGCAGACATCGTCGGCGTACAGCGGGAGATCTCGCTCGGCGAGCTGATGAAAGTTTTCGAAAGCGCCGGTCATTCGCGTCTGGTCGTCTATGACGACACGCTGGACGACGCGATCGGCATGGTCCATATCCGCGACCTGGTGGCCTTCATGACCGTGCGGGCCGCGGCAGGCGCGAAAGCCAACACCAGGCGCAAGAAGCCGTTTCCCGCCGGTCTCGATCTCAAGACCGTTGACCTTTCCATGCCGCTCTCCGCGGCGAATATCATCCGAGAGATCCTTTACGGACCGCCTTCAATGCCGGTGCTGGATCTGCTCGCCAAGATGCAGGCAACGCGCATTCATCTTGCGCTTGTCGTCGACGAGTATGGGGGCGCCGACGGCGTCGTGTCGATCGAGGACATTGTCGAACAGATCGTCGGCGAGATAGCCGACGAGCACGACGACGAGTATGCGCCAGGCATAATTCGCCAGGTCGACGGTTCTTTCCTGGCCGATGCGAGGGCGAGCCTCGAGCACGTCACCGCAATCGTGGGCCCGGAATTCGATGTGGGAGAATTGGCCAACGAGGTGGATACGCTGGCAGGCTACGTGATGACCCGTATTGGTCGGGTGCCCGTGCGCGGCGAGCTTGTGCCGGGACCGGGGCCATTCGAGTTGGAGGTCCTCGACGCCGATCCGCGCCGGCTGAAAAAGCTGCGGATCTATCGCGGGGTGGGTAGGGCAAATGGCAGGCCCGCCGCAGGTCAGGCACCGGCGGAGTCCGAACCTGCAACGCCAGCGGCCCCGGTCCTGGCATCCACGCCCGACTTGCCGAGAGGGCTGCCCTCGCCGAATGTTACGCCATCGAAGTCTGCACGTCGCCCGTGACGTTGACCAGACTTGCGCATCGGGTTGTCCTGGCTTGGGGCTGGCGTCGCGCTCTGTTCGCGTTCCTCGCGGGAGTGGGGTCTGCGATCCCGTTGTTGATCTCGCCCCTCTGGCCGGCCGAATTCGTCGCGTGGTTGATGCCGTTTTTCACCTTTCCAGTGCTGGTATGGCTCGTCGATGGCGCGGCGGGAGGCCGCCTGCGCTCAATATTGGCGGCCGCCGCAGCCGGCTGGTGGTTCGGGTTTGGCTATTTTCTCGCCGGTCTTTACTGGGTCGGGAATGCGTTCTTGGTGGATGCGAAGACGTTCGGCTGGCTTCTTCCTTTTGCGGTCGTTGCTCTGCCTGCTGGATTGGCCCTGTACACCGCCTTCGGCCTCGCGCTGGCTCGATTGGTCTGGACCCGCGGCGCCACTCGGATCCTGGCCCTGGCAGTTGCCATGACCGCAGCCGAGTGGTTGCGCGGCCACCTCTTCAGTGGTTTTCCCTGGAATACCTTTGGATACCTGCTCGCCTCGCCGCTCTGGTTTGCTCAGGGCGCCGCGTTGGTCGGAATCTGGGGAATGACCTTCGCCGCTATTGCGATTTACGCTGCGCCCGCCGTGCTCGCTGACGACATTGCCGACACGAAACGGCCGTGGATCCCTGTCGGGCTCGCGGGATCGACCATCATTGCGTTGGCAATATTCGGCGCCATTCGTCTCGCCACAAACGAGACGCGGTTCTTTGATGGCGTTCGGTTGCGCATCGTGCAGCCCAATCTGCAGCAGGATGAGAAATTCAACTCCTCTCGCAAGCAGCAAGTGATGAGGCGTTATCTCGATTTGTCCAACAGCACGAGCAGCCCGAACAGCACGAACTCAACAGGCCCGCGGGATATTGTCCTTCTGATCTGGCCGGAATCGGCATTTCCGTTCTTTCTCACGCGGGAAGCCGACGCGCTCGCCCAGATCGCCGCGTTTCTGCAGCCGGGCACTATCTTGATCACCGGCGGTATCAGGCCACCCGAAGCTGGACCGAATGCCAAGATACCTCGCGCCTACAATTCCATTTACGTGATCGGACGCGATGCCTCCATTCTTTCGGTTTACGACAAGGTGCACCTCGTCCCGTTTGGCGAGTATCTGCCATTCCAGAACATTCTGGAGCGGATAGGGCTGAGGCAACTCACGAAGCTGCGCGGGGGGTTCATAGCGGGTAACCGCCGCCTGAATCAGCACATCCCTGGCGCGCCCGACTTTCTGCCGCTGGTCTGCTACGAAATCATCTTCCCCGGCGACGCTGTTCCACGCGCGCAACGGGCCGGTTGGGCATATGAGCACCTCGGCCGCTATATTGGCTGGCCTTTCGTCTCCGGCAGCGGCGAGCGCCCAGGGTGGGTGTTAAATCTGACCAATGACGGCTGGTTCGGGCTCAGCGCCGGACCGCATCAACATTTCCAGCAGGCGCGAATTCGAGCGATTGAGGAAGGGCTGCCGTTGGTGCGCGCCGCAAACACTGGAATTTCGGCGGTGGTCGACCCGCTCGGACGCGTCACTACGTCGCTACCGCTCGGCAAGGAAGGGGTGCTTGATGCATCCTTGCCGCAAAGCGTTGCGCCCACCATCTACGCGCGCACAGGCGACGGAGTATTGGGAGCGGCGCTCGCGCTTGCATTCATCCTCATGTTGCTTTCCAGCAAGGGGTCGCAATGAGGGCGATGCAGGACAGCTAAGCGTTGCGGGCATGTACAAACAGTAAATTCCGAGTAAATACTTCCGCAATCGTAACCAAGTGCATGCCTATTCGCCCCAGAGAGCCTGAGGTGCTACCATTTGCCCTAGAAAAATGATTGCGTTCTCGTGCGCCAGAATGAAAATTGATCGGGTGCGGTACCCATTTTCATCGTAGGACGATTCAACGTCAGCCAAGGTTCTGTGTCAGCCAATTGCGCTTCTGGGTATCGGGCAGAAGCAGTTCGTGAGGAGCATGTTTGACCATGGCCGCTAAAAAGTCGCCCAACCCGATTGACAAGCATGTAGGAAGCCGGGTGCGCATGCGCCGCATGATGCTTTCGATGAGTCAGGAAAAGCTCGGTGATGCTCTTGGCCTCACGTTCCAGCAGGTCCAGAAATACGAGAAGGGCACGAACCGGATCGGCGCGAGCAGGCTCCAGCAGATCTCCAATATTCTCCAGGTGCCGGTGGAGTTTTTCTTCGAAGGGGCGCCGAGCCTGCCCGGTTCCGGCGGCGGAACGAAGGACGCAGCCTCCGCCAGTTATGTGTCGGATTTTCTCGCCACGTCGGAAGGCCTGTCCCTCACCAGGGCGTTCACGCGCATCAAGGAAGCCAAGCTCAGGCGTCGGATCGTCGACCTTGTAGAGGAGATCGCCGGCAAGGACCGTTGAGCGCCCGAACGGAAGGGATTGCTTTCGACGCGGTGCCTTGACCCCATCCTCAAGCGCTGCAACAAAGGCTCGACCGTGCGCTTCACCGCGCCTGCCAGGGGAGCTTTTCAGTGTCACGCGCCAATTATCTGTTCACCAGCGAGTCCGTCTCCGAGGGTCACCCGGACAAGGTGTGCGACCAGATTTCGGACGCGATCCTCGATGCATTCATAGAAAACGATCTCAAGCTCGGCATCGCCGACGACAGCAAGGTCAATACCCGGTTGGGGTGCGAGACATTGTGCACTACCAACAAGATCGTCATCGCGGGGGAGGGCCGTGGCCAAGCGCCATTGTTCAACAAATACGGCAATCACGCGGTGGTAAACCGCGAAATGATCGCCAGGATCGCCCGCGACGTCGTGCGCGACATCGGTTACGACCAGGATGGCTTTTCCTATAACGGCGCCGAGATCGAGGTTTTGCTGCACGGCCAATCGCCCGACATCGCCATG
>DASXIG010000348.1:0-1978 GCA_036498105.1 Xanthobacteraceae bacterium
CTATCCCCAGCGGCCGTTTGTGGCCGTCAGCGCGGCGATCCTGCGCGCGGGCAAGTTCCTCATCGTGCGCCGCGCACGGCCGCCCGCCCAGGGCCTGTTCAGCCTGCCGGGAGGCGTGGTGGAGGTGGGCGAGCGGCTTGCAGAAGCCGTCATGCGCGAGATCGCCGAGGAGACCGCAATGACGATCGAGCCGGTCGCGCTCGCGGGGTATCGCGAGACCATCGTGCGCGACGCCGATGATCGCGTGGAGCGGCATTTCGTGATCCTGTGTTTCGCCGCGCTCTGGCGAGGCGGCGAGCCGGAACTCAACGAGGAGCTCAGCGAGGCGCGGTGGATCGAGCCGGCCGAGCTTGCAAAGCTGCCCACCACTCCGGGGATTGCGGAAATCGTCGCCGCCGCCTACGAGCGGCTCAATTCTAGCGTGTAAACTCGGGAAGGTCGTGCCTTTTTTCCGTCGTCTTGGGCGGCCAGAATGCGCACTTATTGGAAACCGAGCCGGCGCAGATACCTGTCCACTGATGTTACGACGCGTCCTGTTGCTCGTTTCCATCGCGCTCATTGCCGCCGGCGCGCCGGCGCGCACCGAAGTCGCGCCTGCTCCCTTCGACGGCAGCCTGCAGCGCCTTGCAGAAATCCTCGGTGCGCTGCACTACCTGCGCGGCATCTGCGGCGCCAACGAGGGCCAGAAGTGGCGCCAAGAAATGCAATCACTGATCGATGCGGAAACGCCGCAGTCGGAGCGGCGCTCCCGCATGATCGCAAGCTTCAACCGGGGTTATCGCGGCTATCAGCAGACCTACCGCACCTGCACGCCGGCGGCCGATCTGGTGATCCGCCGCTATCTGGAGGAAGGCTCGAAGCTCATTCGCGATGTT
This sequence comes from Xanthobacteraceae bacterium, assembly GCA_036498105.1. GTDB lineage: Bacteria > Pseudomonadota > Alphaproteobacteria > Rhizobiales > Xanthobacteraceae > VAZQ01. Next base: position 876 of record DASXIG010000348.1, read on the forward strand.
ACGGCGCGGTACGCGAACTGAGAGAGCGCGCGTATTAACCGTTCCTGTATTTGCACTCTAGCAGCGCACCGGCCACATGCTAGATTGTTGTTGAAACAGAATGGCCGCGGGGACCCGGCCGCAGAATGATACGGGAAATGTCGATGAGCGAGCCTCAGGGGCAGGCTCTTGACCATGAGCAGAAGCGGGCTGCGCTCGCCTATCTGCACGAAGCATGGCAGGAGGCCCGGATCGAGGGCATTGACGGCGATTGCCTGGCGCAGGCCTGCCTGTTTGCTGCCTTCGCCGAATTCGTATCTACCTATGGCGAAGAGCCGGCCGCCCGATTCGCCGAGGGGCTCGCGCTGCGCATCCGACGGGGGGAGTTCTCCCTGATCTTATCGCGGCAATAGCTCGACCTCGGCAGAGCCGAGCAGATTTGCGGGCTTCGCCGATGCGGCGCCTTGTGGCGGCGCGGCGAGCGGCTTAAATTTCAGCCGACCCAGGCAAATCTCGATCATGCAAGCTGCGCTGCTTCCCGACCGCGGCGTCGTCAAGGTCGCCGGCGACGATGCCCGCAAGTTTCTCAATGGGCTCATTACCAACGACATCGCCACGGTCGATCCGGCGCATGCCGCCTTCGCCGCCTTGCTGACCCCGCAGGGAAAGATCATCGCCGACTTCATTGTCGCGGAGGGGGCGTCCGCCGACGGTGGAGGCTTCTTTCTCGATTGCCCGCGTGCGCTTGCATCCATGCTGGCGGAGCGGCTCAATTTCTACAAATTGCGCGCCAAGGTGATCGTGGAAGATTTGTCCGAAACCCTCGGCGTGATGGCGATCTGGAATGGCACCGGAGCGGATGGCTTCGGCTTGTGCTACGCCGACCCGCGCCTTCCCGAGCTCGGCATGCGCTGCATGCTGGCACCCCATCTCGCCGCCGAAGGAGCCGGCAGGCTCGGCGCGGAGCTCCTGGACGCATCGGCCTATGAGGCCCATCGTATAGCGCTCGCAATCCCGCGCGGCGGCCTCGATTTCGTTTACGGAGATGCATTTCCGCACGAGACCGACATGGATCAGCTCGGTGGAGTTGATTTCGCCAAGGGATGCTTTGTCGGCCAGGAGGT
>DASXIG010000349.1:0-13969 GCA_036498105.1 Xanthobacteraceae bacterium
ACCTACAACTGGGACAGCGAGGACTATGGCGAAGCGCGCTACTTCGGACATCTGGCTTACGAGGTCGACGACATCTATGCGACCTGCGAGCGGCTGATGAAAGCCGGCGTCACCATCAACCGCCCGCCGCGCGACGGCACCATGGCGTTCGTGCGCTCGCCCGACAGGCACTCGATCGAGCTGCTGCAGAAGGGCGACGCCCTCCCGCCACGGGAGCCGTGGAAATCGATGCCCAACACCGGAAAGTGGTGAGCTCGGAGGCCGTCGCCTGGTCCCCTGCCCGCGCTTGCCCGGAGCGGCAAACGTCTCTATGACGTCGTGGCGTTTTTCACGCCATAGCGCCCTTCGTCTAGCGGTCCAGGACGCCGCCCTTTCACGGCGGAAACACGGGTTCGATTCCCGTAGGGCGCGCCACTGTTCGAATTTGCGCGATTTCACGGCCTGCAGCGCGCGTACGCATCAAGCCGCCGAAAGCCGCACGTGGAATTTGCTGCCAGTCGCCTCGGCGTAGCGCAGGAGCGTCTTGGTGCTCGGAAGCGTTTGGCCACTCTCCAGGCGGGCGATGGTGGACTGGCTGGTGCCCATGCGGGCCGCCAATCCGGCCTGAGGCAACCCGGCTCGCAAGCGAGCCCTGAGCAACTCGGCGGCAATCTCGAATTCCGGAGCGAGTGCGTCATACTCGGCCTTGACCTTGGGGTTGGCGAGCAGGCGAGCCTTGAGCTTCTCGAATGGGATTGTCATGTGATCTCCTCTTTCGCCGCAGCGCGAGCTCGATCTCTGCGCGCGGCGTCTTTTGCGTTTTCTTCACGAACGCCCGAACCACGACGACCCTTCGGGCGATCACCGTGATGTAAAGCTCGCGAGCAATTCCATCGCGGCCCGTCAGCCGCAACTCCCACAGCTTCCCCTCAAGGTTGCTTGACGTGCGGTTCACTCAGGCTTTCCAGCCCGGCCGAAACGATGTGATCTGAAAGACGCAGAAAGCGTGCTTGCATGTCTGACGGAAGGGCAGCGATCTCCGCAGCGACGGTTTCGTTGAGGATCTCGACACGCCAGGGCACAATCGCTTATATCTCAATTTTGAGATAGAAAACAAGGCCAGAAAGCCGCGTGAGACCGCGGACCGCACACGTAACCTGGGTCGCGTGCACACCGCGGCAGGCCTCAGGGCGCGACCTGCGCGGGTGAGGCGAGCTCCTCGCCCAGTCTCAATAGCTCCTCGACCTCTGCCCGCATCGGCGAGCCGATGATCCCGCCGAAGCGGGTGCACTTGAGCGCAGCCGCCGCGCTGGCGAACCGCAGCGCGTCAGACTCCGGGCGGCGCTCCGCGAGTGCAAGCGCAAAGCCCGCGTGAAACACGTCGCCCGCTGCGAGCGTATCGGCGGCATCGATCCTGAAGGCTGGCTGGCGGCGTACCCCCGGTTCATTGGTCATATCCATGCACCAATAGGCGCCATTGCTTCCATCTGTCACGGCGACAAACCCGCGGCAAAAATTGCCCGCGGCCGGGAGAGCCTGCGCGAGATCGTCGATCCCGGTTGCCGCCCGCAACGCCTCGGCGGAAAAAATCGGATGCGAGGCGAGAGCCAGCAAGGGATCGCAAATTTCCGCGGGCTTATCGATATCGAGCACCACCGGCACCCCGCGCGCGCGCGCCGCCTCGCAGAGCGGAGTGACGAACGCCGGAAAGTGATTATCGGCAAGCACCACCTCGACGCCGCGCAGCAGGCGGTCGGGATTGCGCGGGTACGCCGCGGCGAGCCGAGGCGCCCGGCGGGTAGCGAGCAGCCGCTCGCCCGCGGCATCGACAAAAATGCCGGACACCGAGCTTTCGGCGCCGGGAATGCGCGCAACGCCATCAGTATCCACGCGCTCCACCGCAAGCCCGCCGAGGATGCGCGCGCTGTGCTCGTCATCGCCGAGCGGCCCGGCAAACCGTGCCACCCCGCCCAGCCGCGCGACCGCGATTGCGGCATTGGCCGCGCAGCCGCCGCCGGTAATGGTAAACTCGCGCATGGGAGACTTGGTATCCGCGGTCGGGAAGCGATCGACGCGGAACACGAAATCGAGCACGGCAATGCCCGCGCACAGAACTACCGGGGGACCTCGCCCCGCCGCTCCACCGGATTTTTCGCGCGCGTTCACGGCCGTCAAACTCACGGCGATTTCCATTGCAACCGCAGTGCCCGCGAGTCCTTTGCAACGAGCACGACGTCGATCGGTCCTCCGATCCCGCCGGGCGCAGGTACGACGGCAGTGGTGCGTGCCGTGGCCGCGATGAGATCGACGGCGAGAGATCGCGCCTCATCGACGCTCACGTCGCTTACCGGCCGCCTGGTCGTGTAGAAGCGCGTTGTCGCGGGAGAAAGATATCGCCTGCCGACACCCCTGATGACCTGGCGATTGAGATAATCGGTCTCGCCGAAAACCCAGTAGTCTTGGTTGTCGTCGGGCGTCGCCTTTCGTTGAAACGTTCTGGTCAGGATCGGATCGAGCCGCTGCGTGAGCCCGATGACGAAGCTGCGCGCAGATGCGCTGCCGGTGTCGGGGTCGTACCCCGCCATGACCACGCTGAACATGTCTTGCGTTCGCCGGAGTCGCGGCTTGATCCTGCCGTGGGCCAATGCGCTGCGGGTCGCCTCGATGCACCGCCTGATGAGAGCATCCATCTGGACGTTCTCCATCTTGTCGGGGCTGGACTGCTCCAGGTAGTCCAGCACAAGCCGGTGGATATCGAGAATACGGGGGGTGCTGTTGATCCGCTCGCAGATGTCCGCCAATGGGAGCGGTTCTTGCAGCAGGGTTGGAATCCCGGTGACCGTCATGATCATGTGATCGGGATGGACGGGCTCGAATATCTTGATCTGATTATCGCAATCGATCCCTTTCACCGGCGTGGTTCGGCTGTCCGAAGCGACGACGAGTCCGCCGTTCGATGGAACCATGACAATGAGGGTACCTCGGATCGGCAGCAGGGCGGGCGAGACGGGTTGCGCTCGTATTGGCGTGCGAGGGCCACAACATAGAAACGCCAGACCGGCCGTGAGCACATTGCGCCGGCATTCGCGGTGTAATTTCATCACGTGCTCAGGTTCGGGCAGTAGGAATCGTCTACTGAATTTGGCGGGAAAAGCGGAATTTGAGTAGGCCGACGAGGAAACCGCCACCGTACCTACACCACGATGAGTTCCTTTTTGGCCATGATCGTGAACGCCCGCGCGTGGGTGTAGTCTGGAAAACGGTCCCGAACAGGGCTAGAGAAAGCAGCGGGTGGGCCTTGGCGGAGAATGAATTCGATGAGGGCCCCCCACACTTCCCGGCACATTCTGGCTTTCGTCGGCCTGGCAGGTCTCCTGTTTTTCTCCTTCCCCGCATGGTCGGTTACCGTCCAGGAGGTGCAGACGCTCGAGAGCCAATACAACGAGCTCTACGCTGCCAGAAAATATCGCGAAGCGGTGCCCGTTGCCGAACAGCTGGTGGAAGGCGTCAGGAAGCTGTTGGGGCCCAAGCACGCGACCTATACAGCCGTGCGCCAAACGCTTGCGCACGCGTACAACAATGCGGGGATCGCATATCAGGGCGACGGCGCTTTCGCCGACGCGGAAAAATATTACAAGCGCGCGTTGGAGCTGCGCGAGCAGGTTTATCCGCCTAACCATCCCGAGACCGCCCAGAGCTGCGATAATCTCGGCACGATCGATTTCCTGCTCGGCCGCTATCAGGATGCGCTGGCGATGCATTCACGCGCACTTGCAATCCGGCAGAAGATCGCCAACCTCGATCCGGTCTCGCTCAGCGACAGCTTCCACAATCTCGGCGGAGATTACTGGATGCTGGCGCGCTATGGGGATGCCGAGCAGTCTTTCGACAAGGCGCTCGGCATTCGCCAGGACAGGCTGGGCCCGGCTGATCCCAAGATCGCCAACACCCTGAGCAGCCTCGGCCTCGTTTATCAGGTGACTGGCCGGTTCTCCGAAGCCGGCAAGGTGCTGAGCCGGTCGCTCGCCATGCGCGAGCAGTTGCGCGGACCCGACCATCCTGACGTCGCCAATTCGCTCAACAATCTCGGTCACGGTTATTGGCTGGAGGGCCGATACGCTGAGGCCGAAGCCGCCCATCTGAGGGCGCTTGCCATTCGCGAAAAAGCCTTCGGCCCCAATCACGCGAGCGTTGCCGAGAGCCTGCACAATCTGGGCAACGTATATTTCTATCTCTCCCGCCATGCCGACGCTGAATCGCGCCTGCGCCGGGCTCTGGCCATCGAGGAGAACACCAATCCGAACCAGCGCAGCGTTGCGCTGATCTTGCAGTCGCTCGCCGGCGTCTATGAGGACCTCGGCAGCCAGCAGGATGCCGAGGCCTTGCGCTTGCGGGGCCTGGCGATCCTGGAAAAGCTGTTCGGGCGCGATCACCCGGAAATCGCCACCAACCTCACCGCGCTGGCAGCTAATTACATCGCGCAGAAACGCTTCTCAGATGCGCAGCCCCTGCTCACCCGCGCGCTCGCCATCCGCGAGAAAACTTTGGGGGCGGATAATCCGGACACCGCCTGGACGCTCTCGACGCTGGGCGATTTCTACATGAAGCAAGGCCGCTTTGCCGAAGCCGAACCCGTGCTCGCGCGCGCGCTCGCGGTTCGGGAGAAGTCGCTTGGCCCCAGGCGGCTCGAGACCGCCATTACGCTTCAAAGCCTGGGCGAGGTCTACCGCGAGCGCGGTCAGCTCGATCGGGCCGAGCCGATCCTGCAGCAGGCGCTGGCGACGCGCCAGGAGACCTGGGGGAAAAACAACAGGGACGTTGCGGAAACGCATGTGAGCCTGGCCAAGCTCAAGTTCGCAAGAGGTGCCGTCACGCCGGCCTTGGAGGATGCGCGCGAGGCCACGTCGGGGCTCATCGGCCGAGCGCAACTGTTCGCGACCGGGCGCGTCGGCCACCGCGATGGAGCCGGCGCCGAGCTCAAGCCCTATTTCGTGGAGCACGTCTTCCTTGCCTATAAGGCAGCTGCCGCCGATCCTGCTTCGAATGAGGCGCTCGCCTCGGAATCGTTTCTGGTCGCGCAGTCCGCGCAAAACACCGCGGCGGCAAATGCGCTTTCGCAGATGGCGGTCCGGTTTGCGGCCGGCAAGGGTCCGCTGGCCGATCTCGTGCGGCAGCGCCAGGACCTTGGCACGCGCTGGCACGCAGCAGACCAGTTCCTGCTCGAGGCGCTCTCAGCGACGGGCACCACCCGCAGCGATGCGACGATCAAAGCGGTTCGGGAGGAACTGGCGAGCATCGAGCAGCAGATCGCAGACGCCGATGCGAGGCTGGCGAAGGAGTTTCCCGATTACTCCGCGCTCGCCAACCCGAAGCCGCTCTCGGTAGCGGAGACGCAAGCACTGCTGGCGCCGGACGAGGTGCTGATCGCTTATCTGATCGGGGAGAAGACCAGCTATGTGTTTGCGGTCAAGCGCGAAGGGGTGGCGTGGAAAGAGCTCAAGATCGGAGCCGACGAGCTTACCAAGACGATCAGCGCGATTCGTTCCGGACTCGACATCGCCGCCATCCAGGAGCGAAAGGCAAGCCCGGTCAAGGTGGAAGCGCTCTACGAGCTTTATCAGATTATCCTGCAGCCGGTGGACGATTTCATTCGGGACAAGCCGAAGCTGATCGTCGTGCCTGACGGCGCGCTCACCAGCCTTCCCTTCCAGGTACTCGTGACCGAGCCGCCCAAGCCCCGCAATTATCGCGAGGCCGCCTGGCTCCTGCGCCGCCACATGATTACGGTGTCTCCCTCCGTTGCAAGCCTCAAGGTGTTGCGCCGGATGGCGGGCTACGTGCCGGGCGAAAAGCCGTTGACCGGCTTTGGCGATCCCCTCCTCGAGCAGAAGCAGCCCAAACAGCCCGGTGGCGGCGCGCGTGGCGCGCAGACCTCGCCTGCGGACACACCGGCCGTCCGCAGTTTCTCGTCATACTTCCGCGGCAGCAGGCCGGACTTCGACGCTTTGCGGTCGGGCTTGCTGCCGCCGCTGCCGGGTACTGCAGTGGAGCTCAAGGCGGTTGCGGAGGCTCTCGGCGTGCCGAAGAGCGATATAAAGCTCGGCGCCGATGCGACGGAACGCGCCGTGAAAACCACTCATCTCACCGACTACCGCATCGTCTATTTTGCCACCCATGGGCTCGTTTCCGGCGAGGTGAACGGCCTGGCGGAGCCGGCGCTCGTGTTCACAATCCCGGAACGTCCGTCTGAGCAGGACGACGGGTTACTGACCGCCTCCGAGGTTGCAGGGCTCAGGCTCAATGCGGACTGGGTGGTGCTGTCCGCCTGCAATACCGCGGCCGGCGACAGGCCAGGGGCTGACGGGTTGTCGGGTCTTGCGCGGGCATTCTTCTACGCCGGCGCGCGCGCGCTTCTGGTCTCCCACTGGCAGCTCGACGATGAGTCAACGGCGCGGATCACGACCGATGTTTTCACGCGACTGAGCAAGAATCCTTCTCTCAGTCGCGCCCAGGCATTACAGGAGGCCATGCTGGCCTTGATCGACCATCCGTCCGACCCGCAGGAATCATTCCCGGCTTTTTGGGCGCCCTTTGTAGTGGTGGGTGACGGCGCGCGGTAGTGCCTGAGTGGCCGAGACCGTACATGGCATGGGGGGAGTTCCCCGAACCGGAGTCACTGGGATGTTCCAAGTATCCCGGCCACGAACTGTTCGAGATTCCCGCCAGTAAACAAATAGCCGGGAATTCCCGCGCGCCGCGCCGCTTCCACATCGGATGGCTTGTCCCCGATAAGGAAGCTTCCCTGTCTGCGCACCGGCCATTCACGCATCGCCCGCAGCAGCATGCCGGGACCGGGCTTACGGCTGTCGCACTCGCGGGCATAACGCACAACGCTACCCTGCGGGTGGTGCGGACAATAGTAGAAAGCATCGACGTGGGCGCCGCGACGAGCGAGTTGATCGTTCATCCAGGCGTGCAGAGCATTGACGGCAGCTTCCTCGTAAAGGCCACGCGCAACACCAGCCTGATTGGTGATGACGATGACCAGGTGGCCGGCATCATTCAGCGCCTTCACTGCTTCGATCGCGCCCTCGGTCCAGGAGAACTCCTCCGGGCGGTGAAGGTACGCAATGTCGACGTTGAGCACACCATCGCGGTCAAGGAATGCCGCGGGGCGTGGGGCCAATTCGGCCTTTCCGATTGTCGCCCGCGCCGCACCTGTCATGGCGCGCTACTCTAAGATCTCTGCACGCGGCGTAAGCAATCTAAAAATCGTGCGACCGATTTTTGCAACTGGCCCTTGACATTGAAACGCGAGGCAGGCATAAAGAGATATCCTTCAGAAGTGTGCCCAGGCCCGGGCGGGAAACCGCGCCGGGCTTTTGCATAGCCCCAACCTCAGGCATTGGCATCGCACGGTAGATGAGAACGTTGGGTCCATGACTTTCGCTGGCAGTGATTGATCGCGATGTTCCAGCCGCAATTTCCTGTTCCATCCTGTTCCGGCGCCTGTTGTTTTCTCTTGTCCGACCTGTTTTTTTCTGCTCCCGCTCCTGTTTCCTGTGGCAGAAGTCCCGGTTTTACCGGCTTTTTCGGAGGTTTTTGCATGTATGCGCGCCCCCATTTACAGGGATTTACAGGGGCGCAGGCTGTGGAGTGCACCCCTTGGCTGAAACACGATAAGGAGTGCCCCCTCGAGGAGAGTCACTTAGCTGAGAGAGCATGTCAAACAGCCTGCCCAAGGGCTTGACTTGGCTTGACCCGAGGGTCTGGTTCGCCTGCCAAAAAGCTGCATGCGCAAACAAACACATAGCAGGATGCCAAGGTTCTGCTCCAGGACAGAGCAGACGCAAGTACAGCTCTAAAGTGCGTCGGCTCTCAGCTGCCCCGTGGGCGAGGCGGCGGGTTCTCTGCCGGTCCGGTAGGCTTCCAGCCGTTTTGTTGCGCCAGCATCTGGCGCAGATAGGTGACGTTGGCTGCCGCTTCGTCGGATGGCAGGTCGGCTTGCGCAATGCTTTCCGCCTCGCTGAAGCGGCCTTGCAACCCCACGACCAAGGCCAGGTTCTGCCGCACGCGCGGATCGACCCGAGACTGCGCTGCTGCCCGCCGCAGGGTTGCCTCCGCTCGCACGAGGTCCTTGGACAGGGCATAGGAGAGGCCGAGATTTGAGAGCACCGAGGGCTCGTCCGGCACGATCCTCAGCGCAGTGGCATAATAGCGCTGGGCTTCGTCGTGGCGGCCCATCTGATCGAGGACCGCTCCCTGGACCGAGAGGATGCGCCAATCCGGCTGGTCTGGCGAGTGCGCGCGATTGAGCACTTCGAGCGCCTGCTTGTAGTTGCCGATATCCGCCAGCGCGCGACCATAGGCACCGAGGAGCGCCATGTGCTTGGGATTGTTCAGCGAGGCTTGCTCGAGCACCGCTGCCGCCTGGGCGCGCTGACCATTGCCCCGCAAGGCCTGGGCATAGTTCATGGCAGCGTCCGGATCCGTCGGGTTGGCGCGATAGCGTTCGCCCCATGCTTCTGCGGAGCGCCGCCAGTCCGCTTCGGGCAGCGGAGCCGAAGCCATGGCGAGGGATCCGGTGATGTCGCTCGATGCGGTTGGCGATGTCGTCTGGCAGGCGGTTGCTGCCATCGCAAGAAGAGCCGCAAGCGCAACCGGAGTGAACCGCCGGATCAATTCGGCTGGCTTGGCATGGCTGGAAAAGATCATTCTCGGCCTCGCTGGGGCCCCCACGAGGCTCGGCAATAAAGTGTTAACCTTAACAGCGGGTTAATCTGACACCACGCAATCTGGGTGCCCGCTGGCCATCTGCGTGCCAGCAGGCGACTTTGAGGGAAAAGATCCAATGCATCGAACGTTTCTGCCCCGCGGAGAAGCTGTATCGACCATTCCTGTGTGGTTCGTTAATGCCGCTACCTGGCCGGAGCTGCGGGACGGCCTTGATCAGGGCTCCCGCACTTTTGCGGAGGCCGCCGGTTTCGAGCCGAGCCCCGGCCGCCATCTCCTCCTCCCCTCCGCGAAGGGCGACATCGCCGGCGTGCTGTTCGCGATCGAAGGTGCCGGCGATCCGAGCAAGGATTACTTCCGCCCTGGTGCGCTCGCCGATCTGGTCCCGGCTGGAGCTTATCGCTTCGCGAACGCCCCGCACGATTCCCGGCTGGCCGCGCTTGCCTTCGCGCTCGGATGCTATCGGTTTACGCGCTACCGCAAGCAGGAAGAGAAGGATCTGCGGCTGCAGCTCCCCGGGAACGTGGATGGAGAAGATCTGAGTCGTATTGTGGAGGGCGTCTATCTCGCGCGCGACCTCACGAATACGCCGGCCAATGATATGGGGCCTGCGGAGCTGGAGCAGGCAGCCCGGACGCTGGCCGAGCGCCATGGCGGCACGCTGCGCTCGGTCGTCGGCGAGGATCTCATCACTGAGAACTTCCCGCTCATCCATGCCGTGGGACGCGCAGCCGCGCGCGCCCCGAGACTGATTGATCTCAGCTGGGGCGATCCTGCCGCTTCCAAGGTTACGCTGGTGGGCAAAGGCGTCTGCTTCGATACCGGCGGGCTCGACATCAAGCCCGAGAGCGGCATGCTCAATATGAAAAAAGACATGGGCGGGGCGGCAACAATGCTTGCCCTCGCGCACATGCTGATGGACCGCGGCGCGAAAATCAGGCTGCGCGTGCTCATTCCGGCCGTCGAGAATGCGATCTCGGGCGCTGCATTCCGCCCCCGCGACATCTATCGCTCGCGCGCCGGTCTCACTGTCGAAATCGGCAACACGGACGCAGAGGGCCGTCTCATCCTTGCGGACGCGCTTGCGCTTGCCGACGAGGAAAAGCCCGAGCTGATCGCCGATATGGCGACCTTGACCGGCGCGGCACGAATTGCCCTCGGCACCGACGTGCCGCCGTTTTATACCGATGACGAGGACCTCGCTGCATCGCTGTCTCGTTGCGCAATGAGCGAGAACGACCCGTTATGGCGAATGCCGCTGTGGCGCCCTTACGACCAGCTGCTCGATTCCAAGGTGGCGGATATCAACAATGTGTCCACAGTGAGTTTTGGCGGCTCGATCACCGCCGCCCTGTTCCTGCGGCGGTTCGTGTCACGGGCCAAAGGGTGGCTCCACTGCGACGTCTACGCCTGGAATCAGGCCGCCAGGCCCGGCAGGCCCGAGGGCGCCGAGTGCCAGGGCGCGCGCGCACTCTACGCGCTGCTCACGCAATGTTACGGGTGAGTTGTACATTCACTACCGGCGGTTCGATTAGATCAGAAAGGTGTGTCGGCAGTCTCTCCGATCAGGCCCAGCTTGACCAGCCGCGAAGTGATAGCGCCGCGCTTGCGCTGGTGCGCGCTGGCAATGTCGGCGACGGCTTCTCCCTTGAGGAACATCGTCCGCAACCGGTCATCCTCTTCGGCGCTCCAGGCATGCCCGTGACGCGCGGGAGGGCCGCCATTCGTATCCGCGTGGCGCGGTTTGGCTGCCTGCTTTCCCGGCATGCTGCTGCTCAGTCGCTGGCGCTCGCGGTCGGTCAGGAGCGGCAGCCGCTCATCCGCGCCATCCGCACGCGGGCCAGTCCAGGTGCAATGACGCCGCTCCGGGCCCGCAAGCTCGCGCAGAAACCGTGACGGGCTGGAAGGTTGGCCGAAGCGCGAACTGGCATAGCTGAGACCGACGATCCGCTTGGCCCGAGTGAGACCGACATAGGCGACGCGGCGCTCTTCCTCCAGATCATCGTTGCTGGCGTGCGGCAGCACGCCTTCCTCCATGCCGACCAGGAGCACGGCTTCCCATTCCAGGCCCTTCGCCGAATGGATAGTGGACAGGACGACGGCATGCTCCGGCGGGTTGCGCAGAGCAGCAGACTGATCCCGGATCTTTGCTTCCAGCTCCTGCAGCGAGCGGCATGATGATGCGATGGCAACTACCGCTTCGACAATGCTGGTCCACTCCGCCCGGGTGCGATCGGAGGCTTGGCTCGGTACCGCTGAGACGACTTCCTCACGAACCAACCGGCAGGCTGCCGCAAACGACAGTTTTTTGCCCCGCGCCGCCTGCCCGAGCCTGCGCCGCACGATCTCCGCGCGCCGGCCGCTGCCCATGCGACTCATGGCGTCGACGGACTCCCCGTCCCGCAGGAAATATAGCGATCCCACGACCAATCTGGCCGCCACCCCCTGCCAGAGATCGCCGGCGCCGCGCACCTCATAGGGGATCTCCAACTGTTGCAGTGCCGGCTGGAGCGCCAGACCGACCGAGCCAACGCGATAAAGAACGGCAATTTGCTCCGGGCTGTGCTGCTCCAGGAGCTTGTCCACCGCCTTCGCGACTTGCCGCGCCTCGATCTCCGGAGTGGTGTAGCCGCGAATGACGATCTCGCCCGCCTGCTCGGTAATCGCCTGATAGTCCTTGTTGCGGCGCGCGCGGCTGTGCGCGATCAACCGCTTCGCGCCATCGACGATGGTCCGCGCCGAGCGATAGTTTCGATCGAGAATGTGAACGTGCGCCGTCTGGTACTTCTGCGGAAAATCGAGGATGTATCGCACGTCCGCGGCCCGAAACGCGTACAGAGTCTGGTCGTCGTCGCCGACGACCCACAGCGCAACCCCGGCATGTACGAACCGGTCGATGAACTCGACCTGCCCTGGATTTACGTCCTGATACTCGTCCACCAGCACATGGTCGTAAGCGCCGGTGAGAACCGCGCCGTAGCTGGGGTGGGTGTCCATTGCCCGCACCAGGAGAGGCACCATGTCGGCAAAATCGATCGCGCCCGCGGCTCGAAGCGCCTCTTCGTACACGCGGAAAAAAGTGACCGCCTGGGTGAGAACCTCGTCATTCCCGTCGATCTCGGCTGCAAAACGCTTGGCATCGAGGAGCCTCTCCTTGGCCCCGGTGATAATGTCCAGAATGTCGATTTCCTCGTTCCACCACATCCGCCGAGAGGCGAAGACATGCCGTTGCTGGGGCGTATCCCACAGCTGAAACTTTTCCGGCAGCCCTGCGAGCTGCGGGTTTTTTCTGAGCTGGCGAAATGCAAAACCGTGAAAGGTTGCGACGGTGAGATCGTTCGTTGATTCGAGATCCAGCGACTGGCCGATGCGCGCCTTCATCTCGTCCGCCGCTTTTTTCGTGAACGTCAATGCCAGAATGCGCTTGCGATCGATCCCTTGCCGCATGAGATGAACGAAGCGGCTGGTGAGCGTGGTGGTCTTTCCGGAACCGGGGCCGGCCAGAACGAGGTGATGGCTCCCGACCGCGGTGGCTGCAGCCAACTGCGCGGGATCGAGCATGTTCGCCGTCACCCCTGCGCCGCGACCTCGGCGAGCCGGCCGCGATTGAGGGCAAGCCATTGCAGCGCAACGATCAGAGGACCGTTGTGAATGACTCCTTGCGTCAATGCCGCAAGCGCGAGGTCGATAGGCACTCGCATTGGATAGATCTCTTCATGCTCCGTGGCGAATCCTCCGCGCCGCGAAAGCTTGGATGAATCCACGATGCCCAGGAACAAGGTAACCTCTTCATCCAACATTCCTGGTGATGTGAAGTAGCTCAATAGGCGAATCAACGGGCTCGGCACAAGCCCGATCTCCTCAACGCATTCACGATGCGCAGCTTCCGCTGGCTGCTCCTCCGCGTCCACATGCCCGGCAACGATCTCGACAAGACAGCCCCTTCCGTTTGCAAGCTGTGCCGGCAAACGGAACTGACGTAGCAAGACGATTTCCTGGCGAGCCAAATCCAGCGGCAATACTGCCGCTGCCGGTCCCGCCCGCAAAACGTCTTGAGGCCTGTCAGCACGGGTCTCCCCCGCGCGTACGAAGGATATGCGCTCGTACGGACGAAAGCCCGTTCCGAGGACCCTCCGAGCAGCGATGCGCCCGTCGCAGGATTCGTCCGCAATGTCGGTGTTGAGCGGAGCGAACGTCGCGCCCGGGCTCACTGGGCCAGCACGCCCTCAGGCGCGGCCTCCAGGTTGAACGCCGCTGCGAACAATGCGCGCGTATAATCGCTCTTCGGCGCTGCGAACAGCTCGGCTGCCGGCCCCTCTTCCATGACCTTGCCGTGTCGCATCACCACCAGCCGGCTTGCCAGCGCCGCCACCACTCTCAAATCATGCGAGATGAACAGATACGTGAGATTGCAGCGTTTTTGCAAATCGCGCAGGAGCTCGACCATCTGCGCCTGGATCACCATGTCGAGCGCACTCGTCGGCTCATCGAGCACGATGAAAGTGGGCTCCAGCACGACGGCGCGGGCCAACGCGATACGCTGGCGCTGGCCGCCGGAGAACTCATGCGGATAGCGAAACCGCGTGTCGGGGTCGAGGCCCACCTCGCCGAGAGCGCGCACCACACGCTGTTGCCGCTCTTCTTTGCTCATCTTGGGGTGATGCACCCACAGCCCCTCCTCGATGATGTCGGAAACCGACATGCGGGGCGAAAGCGAGCCATATGGGTCCTGGAAGACGATCTGCATATGCCGGCGGAATGGACGCATGTTCTTGAAGCTCAGACCGGCGACCTTGCTGCCGAGAAACACGATTGGTCCATCCGAGGCAACGAGCCGCAGAATGGCCAGCCCAAGCGTGGTCTTGCCCGAGCCCGACTCCCCCACGATGCCGAGCGTCTCACCCTGCCGAACCGCAATGCTGACCCCGTCGACGGCTTTGATATGCCCGACGATCTTGCGCATCACTCCGCGCTTGATCGGAAACCAGACCTTCAGATCCTTGGTCTCGACCACGACCTGTGCGTGCGGGCACATCGGCGCCGGGTCGGGTTTTGGCTCGGCCGCGAGCAACGCTTGCGTGTAGGCATGCTGCGGCGCTGTGAATATGCGTTTGGCCGGACCCTGCTCGACGATCCTGCCTTCCTTCATCACGCAGACCGTGTCGGCGAGCTTCCGTACGATGCCGAGGTCGTGCGTTATGAACAGCATCGCCATTCCGAGCCGTGTCTGGAGCTCTTTCAGCAGTGCGAGAATCTG
>DASXIG010000350.1:0-2881 GCA_036498105.1 Xanthobacteraceae bacterium
GGGCCGCTGATGGGCGGCTTCATCGCGCAGCATTTCCACTGGTCCTGGATCTTCTGGCTCAACCTGCCGCTCTGCGCGCTGGCTTACGTCTTTTCCCATAACGTCCTGCAACAGCTGCCGCGCCACGAGCGCGCGCATCGGCTGGACGTGCTTGGCGCGGTGCTGCTGGTTGGCGCGGCCATTCCTTTGATGCTGGCGCTCACCTGGGGCGGCCGGCGCTACGCCTGGGGCGCGCCGGAAACGATGACCCTGTTCGCGCTCTCGGCCATCCTTTGGGCATGCTTCGCCTGGCGCATGATGACGGCGGCCGAGCCGTTCATCCCCGTAGCGGTGCTGCGCGACGGCGCCATCCGCGTCGGCACCGCCGCGGGCTTCCTGGCCGTGGGCATGATGATCGCGCTCTCCATCATCCTGCCGCTCTATGCCCAGGTTGTGCTCGGACTTTCCGTGACCGCGTCCGCCTGGACGATCGTCGCCCTGCAAGCGGGCGCCACCGTCACTTCTATCGTTGGCGGCCGGCTCCTCGTCCGGTTTACCCATTACAAGCGCGTGCCCCTGGTGGCGCTGCTCGTCTCCATTGCCGGGCTGCTCCCGCTTGCCGTGGCGCCGGCGAGCTTTTCTCCCGCCGCGGCGCTGGCGCTCCTGACGGTTGTCGGGTTCGGGCTCGGCCCAACCTTTCCCTTCACCGTCGTGGTGGTTCAGAATGCCGTCGCGATGCACCAGCTCGGCATCGCGACGGGAGCCATGAATTTCTTTCGGGCGCTCGGCGCGACATTCCTTGTCACCTTGTTCGGAGCGATGTTGCTTGCCGGAAGCCCGCTCATCCGCGGCATGTCGGCTGCAAGCGCGGTCGCGGCCATCGACCCGAACGGCTTCCGCTACGTGTTTGCCGCCGCGGCCGTGTGCCTCACGATTGCGCTCGCCTGCGTGCTCGCGCTCGAGGAACGGCCCTTGCGCGGGTCCAACCCCGTCGCCTCGGTGGCCAGCGGGTAAACACTCATACCTGTCCTGTCGCTCGGGCCATTGTCACGGGGAACGGATGGGCGATATGGAGAGCGAAGGAAGTTATCTAGTGTCCCGATTCCGAAATTCGTTTCATCGTGCGGCAAGCCCTATTACGAATTTTGGAATCGAAGGACACTAGGAAACCTTTGATTTAGTGTGGCTTTGGTTCAGAAGTCCGCAACCGGCCTCGCCGCAAGAATGAAGCGGACTTCTGAACCGCCACACTGGGGAGCAAAATCATTCGAGCCGAGCCGTTGCTGAGCAGAGACCCGCAGGGCGCTCCCCCCACCCCGAGCCAAGTGCACCAGCCGCTGACCAAGGCGGACGTGCGCAACATCTTCTTCGGGCTGATGCTGGGCATGTTCCTTTCCGCGGTGAACCAGACCATTGTCGCCACCGCGCTTCCGACCATCGGGCGCGATCTCGGCAGTGTCGAAAGCCTCTCCTGGGTCATCATCTCCTATCTGCTCGCCTCGACGGTGGTGTCGCCGCTCTACGGCAAGCTTTCCGACATCTATGGCCGCCGCTCCACCATGCTGGTCGCCCTCGGTCTCTTCATCGCGGGCTCGGTGCTGTCCGCGGCGGCGCACGACATGGCCACCCTGATCGCCGGCCGCACGCTGCAAGGGATCGGCGGCGGCGGCATCGTGCCGCTTACTCAGACCACCATTGCCGACATGATCACGCCGCGCGAACGCGGCCGCTACCAGGCCTACATCGGGACTTCGTGGATCGCCGCGGGAGTGGCAGGACCCGCCCTGGGCGGCATTCTCGCCGAGCATCTGCACTGGTCGGTGATCTTCTGGTTCAACGTGCCGCTCGGGCTCGCGGCAGCGCTGCTGACTTCGCGCGCGATGAAACGCCTGCCGCGCCACGATCGTGCGCATCGCCTCGACATCATCGGCGCCTCGCTCATGATCGCAGCCGCGACCTTGTTTCTCATAGCGCTGACGTCCGGCGGCACCCGGTATGCGTGGACATCCTCCATCATCCTCATGCTCCTGGGCCTGTCGCTTGCGTTCGCAATCGCGCTCGCGTGGTGGCTCAAGCGCGCACCCGAGCCTTTTCTTCCGCTCGACGTGATGCGAAATCGGGTGATGCGGGCGGGCACCGCCGCCACGTCGTGTACGCTCGGCGCGGTGCTCGGGCTTACCGTCTACATGCCGCTCTATTTCCAGGTCACCCACGGGCTCTCTGCGAGCGAGGCCGGGTTCGCACTCATACCGATCGTGGTGATGACGACGCCGGGCTCCATGCTCTCCGGCCGCTCGATGATGTATCTGCGCCACTACAAGGTTTCGGCGGTCGCGGGAGCAACGATCGCCATCCTGGGCGTGTCGGCCCTCGTCCTTTGGCCGGCCATGCCGCTCAAGGGAGTTATCGCCGTCCTTACTTTCATCGGCTTTGGCGCCGGCACGATCTATCCGATCTCTACTGTCTCCATCCAGAACGCAGTAGCGCGGCACCAGGTTGGCACTGCCACGGGAGCAATGAATTTCTTTCGCGCCCTGGCGAGCACGCTGGCGGTGGCAATCATGGGCGCTATCCTGCTGTCTGGTCTCGGCGCCGTGCCGGAGCGGGGCGGGGGGGTCGAGTTGCTGGTGGCGGCCGCCACCCAAGCCGGAATCGACATGGCTGCGGTGTTCCGCTGGATATTTGTCGCGGCCGACATTTTCCTCGGCTTGTCGCTGGTCGGGATACTGCTCATGGAGGAACGGCCCCTGCTTGGGCCGGCAGCCGCGACAACGGCGCCCGCGTCCTCGGAACCTGCGCCCGCGCCGGCGGAGTGAAATCCTCTCGGGCTTATGTCTTGCGCACGATCTCGTCGTAGGCGGGCGCGCGGTCGAGGAATCCGCGCTTGACCATCCAATCCACC
>DASXIG010000351.1:0-4742 GCA_036498105.1 Xanthobacteraceae bacterium
AGCGCATAGCGTTCCGGGACGTGTCCCGCAAGCGGCAGGAAATGAACCGCGCAAACCACGACCGGCCCCTGATAGCCGGCCTGTGACTTGACGCTTTCGATGCGCTTGAAAGCCAGCTGCAGATCGTAGCGCATCCTTCCATCGAAGATCGAAAGCGTCCGCTGACAAGCCTGAGGGACAACGGTCTCGCCAGCGCCGCTCACCCGCACCAATGATGCGGTCATCGGGTCGAAGACTCCGTGACGGTGAGCATCCGTAAGCGGAACTCGGGTCGGATTGGGCGTATTGGGCGGTTCGGCCGAGAATTCCTTCACGGTGCCGGCGCTGATCACCATGCGAACTTCATCGTATCTCTTATCAGTGGAGATGCTCGACGAATAGGTCGATGAGACAGGCTGGCCTGCGGACATGCTCCCCCGAACCGAACTGTGTCCTTGGCCGCTTGCGAAAACGCGCAGCAACCCGCTGGCAGCGCCACTGGCGTTCGCGGAAAAATGGTCGTCTCCGATTTCAATGGTCCAGCTGCCGTGACCGATCGGCAGGCCGGCCAGCGTGACGCTGTATCGCGCGTCCAGCCTCCCCTCCGCGTTCGCCGAATCACGCCGCGCGTCCGCCATCCCGACGACGAGGACCACGGCGCTCAGGAGAACTGCGTAAGAAGATCGGCGGTGTAACTTCACTTCATTGATCCAGCCGGCGGCAGCCCCTTGTTGTCATTCGGGGCGACCCCGCGGTCCCAAACACAGCTGTAAGCCTCTGTTGACCATTTATCTTGGCCCGATCAAGGCAGTTTGCGCGAGATCGCGCTTTTCTCGGTGGTAGAAGGCGACCGAGAATGCCCGCGCGCGCGCGCTCTCTTCGGCCTCTCTTCGGCATTGTCTTGACGGCGCTCCCTCCTCGCCACTATAGGTCCAGCCGTTTACCGAAATACGACTTGGATGTTGCGAAGGCCGGCAGCTCCAGGCTGGCTTCCCCCGAAACGGTAGAGGGTTCCGATGTCGCGGCGATGTGACCTGACCGGAAAGGCCGCTCAGGTCGGGCACAAAGTAAGCCACTCTAATATCAAGACCAAGCGGCGCTTTTTGCCCAATCTTCTCAATGTCACCTTGATCTCGGACGCGCTCCACCGTTCGGTTAAGCTGCGCGTGTCGGCAAACGCGCTGCGCACGGTCGATCATCGCGGCGGCCTCGACTCCTTCCTTATGAAGGCCAGCGACGAAGATCTGTCGAGAAAAGCCCTCGAGCTGAAGCGTCAGATCCGCAAGGTCCGGGCCGCGGCCCCCAGCAGTTAGTTCCCCAGCCCCGGACCCCTCGCTGTTCGCTTACAGAGAAAGCTCAGCGTGAGGATGCGGCGCGCGGCTGTGATGCGGCTTCCGGCCTTTGCCTCGGCGCCGGGAGCGATAGCGTTTCCTGCTCATCGAAAAGTTCCGCGAGCTTCTCGGTCATGGCCCCGCCGAGCTCCTCAGCGTCCACGATGGTGACGGCCCGTTGGTAATAGCGGGTGACGTCGTGGCCGATGCCGATTGCAATCAGCTCGACCGGCGAGCGCGTCTCGATGTCCTCGATCACCCAACGCAGATGGCGCTCGAGATAATTGCCGGGATTGACCGAGAGGGTGGAATCATCGACCGGCGCGCCGTCGGAGATCATCATCAGGATCCGGCGCTGCTCACTGCGGGCAAGTAGCCTCCTATGCGCCCAGTCCAGCGCCTCACCGTCGATGTTCTCCTTAAGCAGGCCCTCGCGCATCATGAGGCCTAGATTCTTGCGCGCACGCCGCCACGGTGCATCGGCCGACTTGTAGATGATGTGCCGGAGGTCGTTGAGCCGGCCCGGACTGGCGGGCTTCCCCGCGGCAAGCCAGGCCTCGCGTGACTGCCCACCCTTCCAGGCGCGCGTGGTAAAACCCAGAATTTCGACCTTTACCCCGCAGCGCTCGAGCGTACGCGCCAGGATGTCGGCACAGGTTGCCGCGACCGTGATCGGACGTCCGCGCATCGAGCCCGAATTGTCGAGCAGGAGCGTCACCACGGTATCGCGGAAATTGGTATCTTTTTCTCGTTTGAACGATAGTGGATGCAGCGGATCAACGATGACACGGGACAGGCGTGCCGGATCGAGCAGCCCCTCCTCGAGGTCGAATTCCCAGGCCCGGCTTTGCTGCGCCATCAGCCGGCGCTGCAGCCGGTTGGCCAGTCGCGCCACGACACCTTGCAAGTGCGAGAGCTGCTTGTCGAGATAACTACGCAGGCGATCCAGTTCTTCGGGCTCGCATAGCTCCTCAGCCGCGATGGTCTCGTCATGCCGGGTCACGAACGGCCGGTAATCCGGCCCGCGCGGCTCGTTCTGGCCATGCCGGCGCGGCCGGCGCGGGTCAGCCGGAGATTCCGCATCCCCCATTTCGGCGTCATCGGCACTCTCGGCGGAGAGCGCCTCCGCCGCTTCGGCGCTGGTGTCCGCCTCATCCTCGCCCGAGGCATCGGCCTCGTCGATCTGGGTTTGCGAATCCTCTGCGTCCGCGCCCTCGCCGGCTTCGCTCGAATCCTCCTTGCGTCGATCCTCGCCTTCCTCGCCCTCCTCCTCGTCCGATTCGGTACTGCGGTCCTCCCCCATATCCAGCGCATCGAGCAGATCGTGAATGGCGTCGCCAAAACGCGACTGATTATCGATAAACCGCTCCAGCCGATCCAGATCGCGCCCGGCGCGGTCCTCGATCAGCGGCCGCCAAAGCTCGACCAGCTTTCTGGCAGCGCGCGGGGGCGTCTGCCCCGTGAGTCGCTCACGCACCATGAGCGCCACCGCTTCCTCTATGGGCGCATCTGCTCGGTCCGACACTTCGTCGAACTTGCCGCGGTGGAACCGGTCGTCGAGCATAGCGGAAAGGTTCTTGGCCACTCCCGCCATCCGGCGAGCCCCGATGGCTTCGACGCGCGCCTGCTCCACGGCGTCGAAAACCGCGCGCGCCTGCTGCCCTCCCGGGACCAGCTTGCGATGAACGAGGGGATCATGACAGGCAAGCTTCAGCGCGATCGAGTCGGCATGACCGCGTACGATGGCAGCATCGGGAGCGGTCAGCTTGCGCGGGGGCTCAGGCAGGCGCGCCTTGCCCGCAATCATCCCCGGCCGTTCGGCTGCAAAGGAGACTTCGAGTTCGGGTCTTCTTGCGATCGCCCGGAGACAGCCCGTCACAGCGCGCTTGAACGGCTCGGCTGGGCCTTCCTTCCCGGCACCTTTCAGCTTGATGTTGGACATCCTGCGCCTGCAAGTCGGCTGTGCATTTCAAACGGCCGTACGCCGCGGCTCGCGAAAAAGAACGCAAGTCTTGGTATTCTGATCTTCCCGGTATTCTGATCTCAGCTGAGCGCCACGTTCACCGACGACTCCGGCAGCTCCACTCCGAAGCAGCGTTGGTAGAATTCTGCAACGATTGGCCGCTCCAGCTCATCGCATTTGTTGACGAACGTGAGCCTGAAGGCGAAACCGATATCCTTGAATATCTCCGTGTTCTCCGCCCAGGTGATGACGGTGCGCGGACTCATCACGGTGGAAATGTCGCCGTTCATGAAGGCATTGCGCGTCAAGTCGGCCACGCGGACCATCTTGTTCACGATGTCGCGCCCTTGTTCGGTGCGATAATGCCGCGCCTTTGCAAGGACGATCTCGACCTCATTGTCGTGCGGCAAATAGTTGAGCGTGGTGACGATCGACCAGCGGTCCATCTGACCCTGATTGATCTGCTGGGTTCCGTGATAGAGGCCCGAAGTGTCGCCCAGTCCGATGGTGTTGGCGGTGGCAAACAACCGGAATGCCGGGTGCGGCTTGATCACCTTGTTCTGATCGAGAAGCGTGAGCTTGCCCGAGACTTCCAGAACGCGCTGGATCACGAACATCACATCCGGTCGGCCCGCATCGTATTCGTCAAAGCACAGGGCTACATTGTGCTGCAGCGCCCAAGGCAGAATCCCGTCGCGAAACTCGGTCACCTGCAATCCATCTCGAATGACGATCGCATCCTTGCCGATCAAATCGATCCGGCTGATGTGGCTGTCGAGATTTACGCGCACGCACGGCCAGTTGAGGCGCGCCGCCACCTGCTCGACATGGGTGGATTTCCCGGTCCCGTGATAGCCGGAAATAATGACGCGGCGGTTTTTTGCGAAGCCGGCGAGAATGGCCAGCGTGGTCGGCTTATCGAACCGATAATCAGGGTCGATATCCGGAGTATGCTCGTCCGGCTCGGAATACGCCGGCACTTCCATGTCGCTGTCGATCCCGAACAGCTGGCGGATGGAGACCTTCATGTCCGGCAGGCCGGGAACCTCTTCTGCTACGACAGGCATTCATCCTCCCTCACCAACCGGGAGCCTCCATTGACCGATCCGAGGTTTGGACGCGAGCCAGAAACCAGCAGAAAGCCCCGGAATTGCGGAAGCCGGGCTGCGCCCGATTGCTTGGTTGAAATAGGGACTTCGGCGCCGAGCCGCAACTTCCGCCAGCTGCCCCGATCATCGAAAGCCAACTGACTTCAGGTACTTGTAGGCCTGGATGATTTCCCTCAGCCGACCCTCCGAAGAGCGGTCTCCCCCGTTGGCGTCGGGATGATGACGCTTCACCAGCTCCTTGAAACGGGTCTTGACCTCCTGTTTCGAGGCCTCAGGTTCCAGCCCAAGCACATCGAGCGCTTTGCGTTCTGCATTTCGTACCGTGCGGGTTTCGAGCCTGCGCCGCTCGGAGTCCGGCTC
>DASXIG010000352.1:0-3013 GCA_036498105.1 Xanthobacteraceae bacterium
GAGTTGCGCCGGACGTGCCGTACAATCCGGGGTCGGCCGAGACTTCGGAACAGGCGTTGAGCAGATTTCCAACGAGCCATCCGTATCGCGGCTGGAGGCCAGGGCCGCGGCACGAAACATCGCGACGGCTTACATGAGCGGTATCATCGCTGAGCCGTCGCGCCAACGATAACGAGGGCGAAAGATGCGGATCGAGCGGCGCTACACCCAAGAAGGACAGTCCCCCTACGCAGGGATCGCATTCCGACTGACCGGGAGCGAGATTCGCAATCCCGACGGATCGGTGGTGTTTCGGGCCGAAAATGTCGAGGTGCCCGCTTCCTGGTCGCAGGTCGCGGCCGACGTGCTGGCGCAAAAGTATTTCCGCAAGGCGGGCATACCCGCCCGGCTCAAGACGGTTGAGGAAGCGGGGGTGCCGTCATGGCTTCGCCGCTCGATTGCGGACGAAGAGGCTCTCGTCACCCTGCCTGAGAAGGAGCGCGCAGCCGGGGAGCATTCCGCAAAACAGGTGTTCGAGCGGCTCGCGGGCACCTGGACCTATTGGGGCTGGAAGGGCGGCTATTTCGACGCCGAATCGGATGCGCGCGCCTTCTTCGACGAGCTCGTCTACATGCTCGCCATACAGATGGCGGCGCCGAACTCGCCGCAATGGTTCAACACCGGCCTGTTCTGGGCCTACGGCATCGATGGCCCCAGCCAGGGGCACTTTTACGTCGATTATAAGACCGGCAAGCTCACCAGGTCGAAGACCGCCTACGAGCATCCGCAGCCGCACGCCTGCTTCATCCAGGCCGTTGCCGACGATCTGGTGAACGAAGGGGGCATCATGGACCTGTGGGTGCGCGAGGCGCGCCTGTTCAAGTATGGCTCGGGCACCGGCTCGAACTTCTCCAGTCTGCGCGGCGAAGGCGAGCGCCTGGCGGGTGGGGGCAAATCTTCCGGCCTGATGAGCTTCCTCAAGATCGGCGATCGCGCGGCGGGCGCCATCAAATCGGGCGGCACCACGCGCCGCGCCGCCAAGATGGTGATCGTGAATACCGATCACCCCGATATCGAGCAGTTCATCGACTGGAAGGTGAACGAGGAGCAGAAGGTCGCCTCATTGGTGACGGGCTCGAAGATCAACCAGAAGCGCCTCAAGGCCATCATGAAGGCCTGCGTGCTGTGCGAAGGCTCGGGCGACGACTGCTTCGATCCCGAAAAGAACCCGGTGCTTCGGCGCGAGATCAAGGCGGCGCGCCGGGATCATGTGCCCGACAACTTCATCAAGCGCGTCATTCAGTTCGCCAAGCAGGGCTACACCGACGTCGAGTTTCCCGTCTACGACACCGATTGGGATTCGGAGGCCTATCTCACTGTCTCCGGTCAGAACTCCAACAATTCGGTGCGTGTTACCGACGAGTTCCTCAAGGCGGTGGAGGCCGACAGCGACTGGGATCTGTTCTGGCGCACCAAGCCGGGCAAGATCGCAAAAACGGTGAAGGCGCGCGCGCTCTGGGACAAGATCGGCTATGCGGCCTGGGCCTGCGCCGATCCGGGACTGCAATACCACACCACCATCAATGACTGGCACACCTGCCCGGCGGCAGGACCGATTCGCGCCTCCAATCCGTGCTCCGAGTACATGTTTCTCGACGATACGGCGTGCAATCTCGCGTCCATGAATCTGCTGGCGTTTCGCACTCCGTCTGCCGCGCACGTGGAAGGGCAGGGGGAATTCGATCTCGAAGGTTATGAGCACGCGGTGCGGCTATGGACCATCGTGCTCGAAATCTCCGTCTTGATGGCGCAGTTCCCCTCGCGCGAGATTGCGCAACTCTCCTACGAGTTCCGCACGCTCGGCCTGGGCTATGCCAACCTGGGCGGCCTGCTGATGTCGTCGGGCATTCCGTACGACTCGGATGCCGGCCGGCAGATCGCGGGCTCGCTCACCGCGATTCTCACCGGCGTGAGCTACGCCACATCGGCGGAGATGGCGGCATTGCTCGGCCCCTTCCCCGGCTACAAGAAGAATCGCGAGCACATGCTGCGCGTGATTCGCAACCACCGCCGCGCCGCGCATGGCGAGCGCACCGGCTATGAGAAGGTCGCAACCCCGCCGGTTGCGCTCGACCACAAGGGCTGCCCGGACACACGCATGATCGAGCATGCCGAGCGCGCGTGGGACCGCGCGCTCGCGCAGGGCGAGCAGCACGGCTACCGCAACGCGCAGGTTTCGGTGATCGCGCCGACCGGCACCATCGGCCTGGTGATGGATTGCGACACCACCGGGATCGAGCCGGACTTCGCGCTGGTCAAGTTCAAGAAGCTCGCGGGCGGCGGCTATTTCAAGATCATCAACCGCGCCGTGCCCGAAGCGCTGCGCATGCTCGGCTATTCGCAGGAGCAGATCGCCGACATCGCGACTTATGCGGTCGGTCACGGCAGTCTCGCGCATGCCCCCGGAGTCAACCACACGATCCTGGAGCAGAAGGGCTTCTCGTCCGAGGCCATCGAGAAGATCGAGAAAGCGCTCCCGACGGCATTCGACATCAAGTTCGTCTTCAACAAATGGACGCTGGGCGAGGAATGCATCGCCAGGCTCGGCATCCCGGCGGAGAAGCTCGCCGATCCGCGGTTCGATCTTCTCTCGGCGCTGGGCTTCAGCAGGCGCGAGATCGATGCTGCGAACGTCCACGTCTGCGGCGCCATGACGCTCGAGGGTGCTCCGCACCTCAAGGCGGAGCATTATCCGGTGTTCGACTGCGCCAATCCATGCGGGCGCAGCGGCAGGCGCTATCTCTCGGTCGAGAGTCACATCCGCATGATGGCGGCTGCCCAGCCGTTCATCTCGGGCGCCATCTCCAAGACCATCAACCTGCCGAACGATGCCACCGTCGAGGACTGCAAGGCGGCTTATCTCCTGTCCTGGAAGCTCGCGCTCAAGGCCAACGCGCTCTACCGCGACGGCTCGAAGCTCTCGCAGCCGCTGCAGTCGCAGCTCATCGCCGAGGACGAGGACGACGACCACGTC